>CAYOVC010000006.1:0-21310 GCA_964407305.1 uncultured Bacteroidaceae bacterium
CGTTTTACCATCAATCCGGCCAAAGCCGATCACAATATTGGCGGCCCAGTTCTCCTGGACCTCAAGAAATCCTGAATCATCGCTCACTGCCCTGATCACATCCCTGACGTCATAGGGCAACCTTTTATCCGAAGGCACAATATCATTGACATTATACTCCTGCCTGGGCTCATTGACCTCCTTTTTCAGCCTTTCTGCAGTATTCGACCAGGGAATATAGCTCAGGAGCGTCTTGATCTGTTCGAAACACTCAGCTTCCGACTCAGCAAAAAAATGTGCATTGCCTGTCATCTCGCTATGTACCCTTGCCCCTCCGAGCTCCTCCATGCTGATGTCTTCACCGAGAACTGTTTTTATGACCTCAGGACCGGTAATGAACATCTTGGAAATATTGTCGACAACAAACACAAAATCTGTGAGTGCAGGTGAATATACTGCTCCTCCTGCACAGGGTCCCAGTATCACAGATATCTGGGGAATCACGCCGCTGGCCAATGTGTTTCTAAAAAAGATCTCTCCATATCCCGCCAGGGAATTCACCCCCTCCTGTATCCGCGCGCCGCCGGAATCGTTGATCCCGATTAGTGGCATGCGCATCTTCAGGGAGTGGTCCATGATCTTTGTAATCTTTCTAGCATGCATTGAGCCAAGCGATCCCCCGGCAACTGTAAAGTCCTGCGCAAAAATACAAATGGATCTTCCACCCACCGTACCTGTGCCTGTCACCACCCCATCGCCATGCAATATTTTTTGTTCCATGCCAAAATCGCGTGCATCATGCACAACGAAAAGGTCATACTCATTAAAGGACCCATCATCCACTATCTGGAGGATCCTCTCCCGGGCAGTGAGTTTGCCCATTGCCACCTGCTTTTGAATTGCTTTCTCTCCGCCACCCAACTGAATCTGTTCGCGGCGCTTTTGTAGTTCACTCATCTTTTTTGCCGAAGCCATAATGATCTGTTTGGTTCCTACTAATGATCCGGACTTTCCGTTTCAAAAATACTAAAAACAGTGGTACCTCTGACGAATATGATTAATAACAGTGCTCCTTTATGGTTTGCCAGGTAATTAGCCGTTTTTATAGTTATTTGATATTCTGCTGGTTATCAAAGAATAATGATTTAAATCATACAGTTTACTTTGGTGCCATTCTAAATAACCAGAGGGCAACAAAAATAAAGAGAATATTGGGAAGCCAGACTGCCAGCTCCACGGAGAGCAGTCCGCCAATCGCAAACTGTGTCGAGAATTGTACAAAAAGAATATAGGTGAAACTGATAATAACCCCTATGGCAATCTGCAGTCCAATGCCCCCCCTTATTTTCCTGGAAGAGACAGCAACGCCAATGAACGTGAGAATAAATGTTGAGAAGGGAAAGGATATTCTTTTGTGACGTTCGATCTGAAAGGCTTTGACATTTGTCTCTCCCTGCATTTTTTGCTGTTTGATAAACTCATCAAGCTCTTTGAGATTCATTGTCTCAACAATGTTGATGCGCCGTTTAAAATCGGAAGGATGCATATTGATTGTCGTGTCCTTTTTCTGCCCTGAAGTAATCGTCTCCTTCATCCCGTCGATATCGCGCTGGTAATAGCGTCTTAACGACCATTTATTTGTTGCAGTATCCCAACGTATCTGATCAGCAATCAACTTTGATACCAGTCTGCTGCCATCAAACTTCTCAATCGAAAAATTGTATCCCACCTGGGAAATCGTACTGTAATTCTCAAGATAGATAAAAACACCCGGTTCAATCTGGCGGTGATAATTCTTTGTTTGAAACCGCATGGGCCGCCTGTGAATGTACTCCTCTTCAAACTTTAGTTTTGTGGCATTAGACTTTGGGATAACCTGGTCGTTCAGAAAAAATGAGAGTCCGGCGATGATAATCGCAGATATCAGGTAAGGTCTTAGCAACCTGCGAAAGCTCATGCCACTATTCAGAATGGCGATGATTTCGGTATTATAAGCCATCCGTGAGGTAAAATATATCACAGAAATAAAGGTGAACAGCGAACTGAAGAGGACGGCAAAGTATGGGATGAAATTGAGATAATAATCAAATACGATCTTCCTCAGGGTGGCTCCATTCTCAATGAAATCATCGATCTTTTCCGCGATATCGAAAACCACTGCTATGGCCAGTATCAGTGCTATAGCAAGGAAAAATGTCCCCAGGAATTTCCTGATGATATATACATCAATGATCCTAAGCCCGAGCAGCTTTATAATCTTCTTCCCAATACCCTCACCAACCTTTCCTTCCATGGTGTAAACTCATCTTTCATTATTTGATTGAATGCTTCCCGCACCAGCCAAAGATAAAATGCCAGGTTGTGCAGGGTTGCTATCTGTGCACCCAATAGTTCTCCGGCAATGATTAAATGACGCAAATATGCCTTCGAATATTGCATGTCGACAACAGAGTTTCCCAACTCATCGATGGGTGAATGATCATTCATCCATTTCCTGTTCCTGATATTAATAATGCCACTGCTTGTAAAAAGCATACCGTTTCTTCCGTTGCGGGTGGGTATCACACAATCGAACATATCCACTCCCCTGTCGATGGCTTCAAGGATGTTAACCGGCATACCCACACCCATCAGGTATCGTGGCCTTTCAGCCGGTAATATTCCGTTTACTGCCTCAATCATACCGTACATCTCTTCAGCCGGCTCTCCAACAGATAATCCACCAATAGCATTTCCCTCTGCACCGATGGCAGCAATTTTTTCAGCCGATTTTACCCTTAAATCCGGAAAGACACTTCCCTGGACAATCGGAAAAAAGGTTTGTTGGTATCCGTATCTTGGTTCTGTTTCGCAAAATCGCTTCCATCCCCTCTCAAGCCAATGATGTGTAAGCTCCATAGAATCTGAGGCGTATTTCCTGTCACACGGCCAGGGAGTACACTCATCGAGCGCCATGATGATGTCAGCCCCTATCATCCGCTGAATATCAACAATATTTTCGGGCGTAAAAAGGTGTTTCGACCCGTCAATGTGGGATCTGAAACTGGCCCCCTCCCTGGTAAGCTTCCTGTTCGCCGATAACGAAAAAACCTGGTATCCCCCACTATCTGTGAGTATGGAACGGTCCCAGTTCATGAATTTGTGCAAACCTCCTGCTGCCTCAAGCACATCTGTTCCAGGGCGCAGATAAAGGTGATAGGTGTTTCCAAGGATAATCTGCGTATTAATATCTCCCTTCAATTCGTGCTGATGGACAGACTTAACTGTTCCCTGCGTTCCAACCGGCATAAATACCGGTGTTTCAAAGGAAGAATGGTCAGTAGTAATCCTTCCTGCCCTGGCCCTGCTGCCACTGGCCGTATGGTATAGTTCAAACTTCATAATGCTTATTAATCGGCAAATATACGTAATGTTAATAAATATCTCCCGGGCAGATGCTTTGCCGGTTGTGAGAAAGAATAAACTTTCCTAACATTGTCAATTATTTCAAACCTGATGTTTTTTAGCCATTTATATCATTCTGCCACATTATTTACATGGATCACTGCGGGTATCATGGTATTCTCACTCGCTGTTCAACTTATCTATTACTTTTTTATATACTCCAGGTTTGTAAGATACCGCAACCCAAAGATCACGGAGCTAAAGGTTCCTGTGTCTGTAATTATCTGTGCACGCAATGAGGCGGAGAACCTTGAAAGAAATCTGCCGCGCTTCCTGACACAAGATTATCCCGAATACGAAGTAGTGGTAGTAAATGACTGCTCCACCGATGCGACTGAAGATGTACTGATGGACATGAAGATGAAATATCCGCATTTGTACTTTACGACCATTCATTCTGATAAGAAATTTACACATGGGAAAAAGCTGGCAGTGACCGTCGGCATCAAAGCAGCAAAGCATGAGCAACTGCTTTTCAGTGATGCCGACTGCCATCCTGTTTCCGATCAGTGGGTAACAAAAATGTCGCGTCACTTCTCAGGAAAAACCGAACTGATACTCGGAATAGGAAAATATGAACGCAGGAGAGGAGTGCTGAACCTGATCGTACGGTACGAAACACTTTTTACAGCCATACAATACATCTCTTTTGCAATCGGGGGACAAACATATATGGGAGTAGGGCGTAACATGGCCTATACCCGGGAGCTGTTTTTCCGGCACAAGGGGTTTGCCGGACACCTCCACGTGCTTTCAGGCGATGATGATCTGTTTGTCAACGTAGCTGCAACTAAAACAAATACAAGCATCGAATTATCGCAGAACAGTTTTACCATCTCGACCCCTCCTACAACTTTCAGGCAATGGTTCAGGCAAAAGAAGCGCCATTTATCAACAGGGGCATATTACAAAATGGCGTCAAAATTCAAATTGGGAACAGAATATCTGACCCGGATGTTATTCTACATGTCGGCTATCATTCTTCTCTTTACGAACAACTGGATCTGGATTGCCGCAGCAGCATGGGGAATCCATTCATTTGTGAGACTGGTGTTGGTAAAATTGAGCATGAGGCGGTTGGATGAACGGGATTTATTACTACCTTCGCTGTTACTGGATCCGCTGCTGCCAAGCCTTCTGGCCTGCTTGCGGATCTCAAATATTATCAGACCACGGGAACCTAAATGGAACTGAAAAACAGCTTATCTAACAAGGCACAACAAGATCTGGACCTGGTGAAAAGTGCACAGCAGGGGGATCAGCAAGCGTATGCTCAGCTGTTGGGCAAATACCGTGATGCTATCTACTTCATGCTGCTCAAAATGGTAAATAATCCGGTTGATGCGGAAGATCTTACCATTGAGGCATTTGGTAAAGCCTTCAAGAATCTGAATCAGTACACCCCCAATTTCGCTTTCAGCACATGGCTCTTTAAAATCGCCTCCAATAATTGTATCGATTTTATCAGAAAACAGAGAACCAACACGGTATCGCTCGATCAGTCGGTGGATGAGGGGGACAGCCTCAGTCCATCTTCCCTGATCCAATCAGATACACCCGACCCTGAGGCCTATATGATCAACGAACAAAAGATCAAACTACTACGTGATGTGGTAACCAAACTCAAGCCCAGGTACAGGTCACTGATCGAACTTCGCTATTTCCAGGAATATTCCTACGAAGAGATCGCTGTGCACCTCGAATTGCCCATTGGCACAGTGAAGGCTCAGCTATTCAGGGCGCGGGAGCTTCTTCTGAACATTCTTAAAAACAGCGATGCACAATCCTGATCCGGATGGAACTGATCAGAAAATACTTCCCGGAAATATCCGCCAAACAACTTGATCAAATTGATAACCTCGGATTCGCACTCAGGGAATGGAACGAAAAAATAAATGTTGTTTCAAGAAAGGATATTGGTCAACTCGAAGAGAGACATATCCTGCACTCCCTTGGCATAGCAAAATTTGTCAGTTTCGACAAAGGAACAACGATTATTGATGTCGGAACTGGTGGTGGATTTCCAGGCCTGCCCCTGGCCATCATGTTTCCGGAATGCCAGTTTACACTGGTCGATTCAATCGGGAAAAAAATCAGGGTAGTCAATGAGCTTGCCACCGCAGCACGGCTCACCAATGTAAAAGCAATCCAGGCAAGGGCAGAGAGCGTTCCGGACAAATACGACTTCGTTGTAAGCCGCGCCGTAACAGCATTTCCAAAGTTTTACAGGTGGACCTCACACCTTGTATCCTCCAGATCTTTCAATGATCTCCCCAACGGAATAATCTATCTGAAAGGTGGCAATCTGGGACATGAATTATCGGGGTTTGGTGACAGGATCAGGATCGAACCGGTCAGCCAGTGGTTCGGTGAAGCATGGTTCGCAGAAAAAAAGATTATCTACATGAAGATTTGAACATTTTTCTTTTGTGATTCAAAGTAATTCGCTATTTTTGCAGCCCGAAAAAGAATAAAAACAGAAATTTTTGTAAATAACAGGATATGCCAAAGAGAACATTTCAGCCATCGAACAGGAAGCGCAAAAATAAACATGGCTTCAGGGAAAGAATGAGTTCTGCCAGTGGCAGAAAAATACTCAATCTGAGAAGAAAAAAAGGACGTAAAAAGGTGAGCGTATCAGATGAGCCGCAACACAAGAAATAATTCAGTCGCATCTCTTTCCTGAGACCAACCTGTACCGGTTGGTTTTTTTTTGCCTATTTTTAACCCTCTAATATTGTTTCATCCCATGAGAATTGCCATTATTGGAGGCGGACCGGCAGGCCTTACAGCAGCCTATAAACTTTCGGGGGAAATCGCAGATAAAGCGTTAGTGGTTGACGTTTACGAAGCTGCAGATAATATCGGCGGTATGTCACGTTCCATAAGGCTATGGGACCAAACGGTAGATCTCGGTCCGCACAGGTTCTTTAGCAAAGACAAAAAAATCAATGCGCTCTGGCTCGAGGTAGCTGGAAAACAATATGATATTGTACAGAGGAAAACCCGTATTTTTTACAACAAAACTTTTTTCGATTATCCTATCCGTGCCTTTAACGCACTCAGGGGACTTGGTATCCGTGAGGCGACACTCTGTATGGCAAGTTATATAAAACAAAAGGTCGTTCCGGTCAGAGACACCTCGACATTCGAAGGTTGGGTTACACATCGGTTTGGAGCACGGCTATACAGAATCTTTTTTAAAACCTATTCAGAAAAACTATGGGGTATTAAATGCACTGAACTCGACAGTGACTTTGCTGCTCAGCGAATAAAAAAACTGTCACTTTTCGAAGCTGTAAAAAATGCCATCGCCCTCAACAAAAAAGGGGAACATGCAACCCTGGTCGATCAGTTTGCATATCCCCTGGGAGGTACCGGCTCTATCTATACCCGTATGATGAGCAAAATCATCGAAAATGGTGGTAAGGTGCACCTGAACACGCCGGTAAAAAGGGTTATTATGGAGCAGGACAGGGCAAAGGCCCTGGAGCTGGAAAGCGGAGATATCGTTGGGTATGACCAAATTATCTCAACCATGCCACTGAACCTATTGGCGGAGCGGATCGGAACTATGCCCAATGATCTGCTTGAAAATGTGCAGTCCCTTACATTCAGAAATACGATCCTGGTATATCTTCAGATCAGCAACAGTAACCTGTTCCCCGATCAGTGGCTCTACATTCACGATTCAGAGGTGATGACGGGAAGGATCACAAACTTCAGAAACTGGGTACCCGAACTCTATGGAAATAAAAAAGAGACGATCCTCTGCATGGAGTATTGGTGCAATTTTAAGGATGAGCTGTGGAAACAGGATGATGATTCCCTCATAAAACTGGCACATAAAGAGATCGGACAAATCGGACTGGCTGATAAAGATGAGATCGCCGATGGAAAGGTTGTAAGAATTCCACGCTGCTACCCGGTCTATTTTAGCGGCTACAGGGAAAAACTGAAACCGGTACAGGAATTTCTTAAAAAATCGGATAACCTGCATGTCATAGGCCGTTACGGTGCATACAAATATAACAACCAGGATCACAGTATACTGATGGGAATGCTCGCTGCATCAAATATTTTATCAGGTGCGGGACACGACCTGTGGGAAATCAATACCGATTACGACACGTACCAGGAATCCGCTATGATAACAAAAGCAGGCCTGACAGTTACCAATGGCAATTAATGTGTATATCCGTGCGTTGGAATAAGTTGGTTGATTATCTTTGCAACACAACAAAACAAGTTTATGGACTTTTTCAGATTTCTGATCTCAAAGACTTTCCTGCGACACCTGTTGCTGGCGGTTGCTATTACCATTATCATACTCCTGGTAACGCTGGTGTGGCTGAAAATATATACCCACCACGGACAAGCCATCTCTGTGCCGAATCTGACCGGGCTGAACTATGATGAAGCCGGAGATGTCTTATCCTCACGCAGGTTGAATATTGAGATACTTGATTCCATCTATGCCAATGATATGCCAAGAGGAACCGTGGTTAAGCAGACTCCCACTCCCAACTCCAAGGTGAAAGTCAGAAGACGAATCTTCGTCACAATGAACGCCGTCAATCCTGAAAAAGTCTCCATGCCTAACCTGGTGTCACTATCAGACAGGCAAGCGATCCTGGCACTTGACAATGCCGGACTTGAGCTGGGAGAGATAAGTTACAAACCCGATTTTGCCGTGAACAGTGTTCTGCAACAAAAACTGAATGACTCCGTTATAGAAGAGGGTACGATGGTTGAAAAAGGTTCCAGGATAGACCTGGTACTGGGGATGGGGCTAAGCAGCGAGACTACGGCAGTTCCCGACCTGCAGGGCATGGATCTGGCAACTGCCAAAGCTTCCATCGCAGATCGCTATCTGAATTTTGGGATTGCAACATACGATCAGTCAGTACAAAATGAAGATGACAGTCTGAATGCGTGGGTATACAGACAAAATCCGGATTACGACGGATTTTCAATGGTAAACAAGGGAATGGAGGTTTTTGTCTGGCTAACAGTCGACTCTACATTGTTGCCTGTATCAGATACAATCAATGCCGGCCTGAATGAAGATGTGGAATTTGACAATGAAACGGATTTTTAAAACAGGTGCTTTATGCATCACGCTTGTAATATTTGTTCTTCCTGGTTTGACGCAGGAATATGTCATGCCTCTGAAAAATAATCCGCACCTTCTGAAAAATGAACAACTGCCGGTAAAGAAAAAGACAAATGAAGGATTGATTGAATTACCCGTTACAGACGACTTCTCATACCATTCATCGTATCCCGATCCTGCTGTCTGGGCAGATAATTACGCCTATATCAACCAGGGATTTGCGGTGAATCCCCCAACCATCGGAGTAGCAACACTGGATGCCCTGGACCAAAACGGTTCGGTTTACCCTTTTGCAACCATCACACCCGAGACCTTTGATGCCGACTTCCTTACCTCCCGTCCCGTCAACCTGAATTATCCGGCATCTGACAGTATCTACCTGAGTTTCTTCTATCAACCTATGGGCAATGGACTGGAACCCGGGGGAGGCGACTCTCTTTGCCTGGACTTCTTTAATCCCATTGATACAACGTGGATCAATGTCTGGAACGTACCCGGAGATACACTGAGGGACTTCAGGCAGGTAATGGTTCCTGTTAGAGATTCAGTTTACCTTAATGAGGGATTCCGGTTTGGTTTCAGAAACAGGGCGAGCCTTCCACAAAACCGTGATTATAAAGACAAATGGGGTAATGTCGACCACTGGAACATCGATTATGTAAGGCTGGATCGCAACAGGACCGTGGCAGATACTGTTATCAGGGATGTTGCATTTCAAAAACCAATACCTTCCCTGCTCAAAGATTATGAATCGATTCCCTGGGATCACTTTGGTGTGGCGTATAACACGATCTATCGCCCCAATATTACATTGAATTACTTGAATAACGATACTGCCACACGAAATGTGACCCGGAGTGCCACCATATACGATGAGGTATGGAACAACCTATATAATCCGGGCAATTCAACAACGCAGGATATCCTGCCTGGCACCTCTGTTTCACACGATATTCAGACCATCTATCCATTCCAGTTCAGTCGTGGCGATACAGCAAGCTATCTTATTAAAGCATGGCTCCGCACAGATGAATTCGATAATAAGGTAAATGATACAGCATACCGCAGACAGGTATTCCGTGACTACTTTGCTTATGATGACGGAACAGCCGAAAGGGCATACGGATTGCGGGGTCAGGGAACAAACAATGGTCGGATAGCCGTCAGGTTCAACAGCTTTATTGCTGACGAATTGGGTGGCGTGGATATCTATTTTACCCAGCTAAAAGATTCGCTGAATATCGGTTATTACTACAAATTCATGGTTTGGGACGATAACAACGGCGTTCCCGGAAACATCATTTATGAAGATGAGCCTGACTATGCAGTGGAATATGCAGACAGCCTGAACAGGTTGATCCGTTATAAGTTCCGTGAGACTGTAAGCATCTCGGGAGTATTTTACGTAGGGTTGCTTCAATACAACCAGTTTCTGCTTAACATCGGACTGGATATCAACAAGCCCGCCGGTGGCAACCTGCTCTATAATCTAGGAAACGAATGGGAGCCATCCTCGGCCCCCGGAAGCCTGATGCTCAGACCCTTCGTTAGCAGAACGTACTCATCCGACAATACAAAGGACGATGGCACCAGGGATATACGCATAGGACCAAATCCAGCAAAGGACTACCTGATGATTGAACTTCCGGCTGAGCGTTCAGATGAAAGGATTCGTGTATCAGTATTTGATATGACCGGCAAACTGGTTGATTCTTTTCAGCTGACAGGAAGGGAGTTTTCTACCGGTAATTTGTCCAACGGGCTCTACCTTTTTACATTTACGTCAGACAGTTTTACTCATTCGGAAAGAATTGTTATTCAGCGGTAAATATGACAGAGGGGATTGTTGATAATAATGAGCTGTTTGAACACTACCGGTTTGAAGCAGACAAGGGACAGTCACCATTGCGGATCGACAAATACCTGCAAAACAAGCTCGAAGGAACCTCCAGAAGCCGGATACAGTCTGCAGCTGATGCCGGAAGCATCCTGGTCAACAACAAACCTGTAAAATCCAGTTATAAAGTAAAACCACAGGAAATCGTCTCTGTGGTCCTTCCCCACCCTCCCAGGAAACTCGAACTGATCCCGGAGGATATTTCCCTGAATATTGTTTTTGAAGACGATCAACTGATCGTTCTGAACAAGGAGGCAGGAATGGTCGTTCACCCGGGTTATGGCAATTACACAGGTACACTCGTAAATGCCCTGATGAATCATCTACAAGATAATCCACTATTTCAAAGTGGTGAAGAGCGTCCGGGACTGGTTCATAGAATAGATAAAAACACTTCCGGATTACTCGTTGTGGCGAAAACCGAAACAGCAATGTCCAGCCTGGCTATGCAATTTTACAGGAAAACTACAAAAAGAAAATACAATGCACTGGTCTGGGGCGAGCCACCTCAAGAAGAGGGAACAATAACCGGACATATCGGCAGGAATCCGAAGGACAGAAAAAGAATGACGGTGTTTCCCGAAGGTGAACAGGGTAAAGATGCAACGACCCATTACAAAATCATGGAGCGCCTGGGCTATGTTACCCTGATGGAATGCAGGCTTGAAACGGGAAGAACCCATCAGATCAGGGTCCATTTCCAATACATTAAACATCCGCTTTTTAATGATAGTGAATATGGGGGGGATAAAATTCTGAGAGGAACCACATTTACAAAATACAAACAATTTGTAACCAATTGCTTCAACATTCTTCCCAGGCAGGCTTTACATGCCAGATCACTGGGGTTTATTCATCCAAAAACAAAAAAAGAACTGCATTTCGAAACCGATCTGCCCGTTGATATGACAACTGTCATAGAAAAATGGCGAAAATATACTGCGGGAAGAGATACCGGTTTGGTCTGAGCACTTTTTTACTCCCCTTCTTTGATTGATTGGTAGTTGGAAATGTCGACTTCATGGAAACGATCAGCCGCTTAACAAAATTTGAAGCCGTTTTTAAAAGATACTTTCTGAAAATAATGTATTTTTATTATACAAACAACCAAGATGCATGGAAATAGCAATACTGGCAGGAGGTGACTCATCGGAATTTTCCATATCTGTGAAAAGCGGAACAGAGATTCAGCAGTGGCTTGCAACTGCAGGGTATAGTTCACACCTGGTCATTGTGAAGGGAAACGACTGGTATGTTAAGAACGGTCAGGAACGTATTCCGTTCGACAAAGAACTATTTGGATTTAAAAATGACAGACGTAGTATCAGGTTCGATTATGTCTGGAACATTATACACGGAACACCCGGAGAAAACGGGCTTCTGCAGGGTTACCTCGAAATGAAAAAGATCCCCTACAGTTCATCCGGGCACCTCGCCTCAGCCATGACGTTCAACAAATATGTTGCAAAGACATTTGTGAAGCAATTCGGTATTATGACCGCTGAGTCTGAACTGATCAGGCGTGACAAACCATATGACATCGAAGAGATTATTGAAAAGGTTGGTCTGCCCTGCTTTATCAAACCGAATAATGGAGGATCAAGTTTTGGCACATCGAAAGTCACACAAATGGAAAAAGTAATACCAGCCATTGATAAAGCCCTGAAGGAAGACGATGAAGTGATCATCGAATCGTTCGTAAAAGGCAGGGAGATAACGTGCGGACTTGTAAAAACCAAAAAGCGGGAATTGATATTTCCCCTGACAGAAATCATCTCTAAAACCGAATTCTTTACGTTCGAGGCGAAATACGAGGGAATGTCGGATGAGATAACTCCTGCAGACATCGACGAGGACCTGGCACGAAGATGCATGCAGCTCTCTTCCGAAATTTATGAGCATACCCGCTGCAAAGGAATTGTAAGAGTTGACTATATCATTCGTGGAAACCAGATATATTTTCTCGAATTGAACACAATTCCGGGGATGACCAGGGAAAGCATTGTTCCCCAACAGATAAGGGCGATGGGAATGAAAGTTGAAGATGTGCTGAAAGAGGTGATTGAAGATACGATGGAATAATTCAACGAGCAGCGCCTGCTTCAAACGTTTTTACAATTTTGTCCGCAGACATCATCTGTATGGTCCAATTCCCGGATGATTATCAAATCTGCCTATTTTTATTACATTTGTGCTTTCATACTACAAAATGGTTAAAAAGGGAATAACAATACTTCTGTTTTTAGTTGCATTCCAATCATGTAATTATGTTGATTCGGATGTATACATGGTGGATATCACACCGGAAATAACGCCCCGGGCGATCATCAGTTCCAACCTGGACAGCCTGGATACAATACCTGTTACCGACAGCCTGTTGTTTAAATATATGGTTGCTATCGATACAGGTCAGCTCTTCCTGACTGATCTTTACCTGAACGATCGTATTCTGTATCGTTCAGATACCATTAGTGACAGCCTGTGGATCTATCGCGATTATGTTCAGTTCCCGGGAGAATATGACCTGACACTGGTAGCCTATTATCAAAGTTTAAGTGGAAGTTTGGCTGATATAATTGGTGCCGAATTCCTTGTATCAGATACGAGTTGGATATTAACATTTGCACAATGAGAAAAAGCCTTATTGTTGTAATATTATTTTCTGTAACAATGGTCCTCAACGGTCAGCAGAGTGGTGTCTCCCTTAGTGGCGGAATAGGCACATATGATTTGAGTGATCTGAAGAGATACCACAACGAACTACTTACCCGTCTTCCAGTTGACGCACAGGCATTTGAATATTTTCCGCCTTTTACAAATATTAGATTAAATCTGTACAGGCAGGAGCTGTCGGGGGTAAAATACGGACTGGTATATGCCTTTTCTACTTCCGGTGCACACGCAAATTATACCGATCGCTCCGGTCAACTGAATCTCGACCAGGAGATCGCATCCCACCAGGTTGGAATCTCAGGAGGATACAGTCTTTTGAATATTGACTTTTTCATCACGCAGTTTGAAATTTCAGTTTATGGCGATCTGCGCCTTGCCTACATCAGGGACCAGGTAATAATGAACCTCAACACAGGCTACTACTATTATGAGAACAACAAGCTCAACCTGGGTACTTTTTCGCCGGGTGCCGAACTGGGACTCGACGCTGTTTTTAACTTCAACACGGTATCCCTTGGTGTAGAAGGAGGGTATTATTTTGACGCAGGAACGAAATTCAAGCCCGGCACAGAATCACTTACAACATCGATCGTGTCTTTGAGACCATCAGGCGAGCTTAGAACTGGCATGTCCGGTTTCAGGGCCGGGATAAAACTAATCAAAAGATTTAATCCTGAGATGTTTGCAGGACAGAGTCGATAAAAGCCCTGGCCTTTTCTGCCACTGACGGCGTATCCTTACTTTCAAGGGCCCTTATAAAAGCGCTCCCGATAATTGCTCCATTTGCATATTCACAGGCCGTCCTGAAGGTACCGGCATCAGAGATCCCAAATCCGATTAGCCTCGGAATACCAAGGTTCATCGCGTCGATCCTTCTGAAATATTCAAGTTGCTGATCTGTGATTCCTTTTTTAACACCAGTGGTGGATGCATCGGCAACCATATAGAGAAACCCCCCGGAGCTATCAGCGATCCTGCGTATGCGATCTTCTGAAGTATGCGGCGTTATCAACATGATAAACTTTAATCCAGACTCCTCAATGTCGGCTTTGTATTCCTCAAGATATATCTCCAGCGGCAGATCCGGTATAATCAGTCCGTCGATTCCTGTCTCAACACACTTCTCCAAAAATGTCCTGAAACCGAATTGGAGTACCGGGTTAAGATAACCCATCAGTACCAGTGGTATCTGCACCTGTTTACGAATATCCCTGATCTGCTCAAAAAGGATGTGGATGCTCATTCCGTTTTCAAGAGCCACATGGCTGCTTTGCTGTATTGTTTCACCATCGGCGAGTGGATCGGAAAAGGGCATTCCAAGCTCCACCATATCCACACCGGAACCCTGGAGGGTCCGGATAATCTCTGCTGTATCCTCCAGGGAAGGATATCCGGCAGTCATGTAAACTGAAAGAACTCCCTTCTCTTTCTCCCTGAATAACTGATTAATCCTGTTCACAATTTATCACTTTTTTTATCGATGACATTTCTATTCCTGCAAAACGATAACCATCATTTTAAATTATTATGATCATCGCGGGGCATATCATCCCGGTGCCTTTTGTCATTGTAACCGGCCAGACCGGCCGAGTAGGCATCCATGTCCTTATCCCCCCTTCCGGACAGATTTACTACAATGTTCTGGTCTGGTTTCATATTTAACCTCTCCAGTGCCGCCAAAGCATGTGCTGTCTCTAGTGCAGGTATAATCCCTTCCATCCGGGTAAGAAGAAAAGCGGACCTGAGCGCCTCCTCATCAGTAACATTAATAACCTCTGCCCTGCCACTCCTGTTGAGCCATGCGTGAATAGGTCCCACCCCCGGATAATCAAGTCCTGCACTGATTGAATAGGGTTCGGTGATCTGTCCATCTTCATTCTGCATCAATAACGTCCTGCTGCCATGTATAATACCATCCTTACCCAGTACACTTGTGGCTGCAGATTCTCCGGAATCAACTCCTTTTCCTGCTGCCTCGACAGAGACCAGCCGCACCCGGGAATCATCCAGATAATGATAGTAGGCACCGGCTGCATTACTTCCGCCTCCTACACACGCAACCAGGAAATCAGGATAGTCCCTGCCGGTTTTCTGCTTCAACTGGACCTTCATCTCCTCGCTGATCACCGACTGAAAGCGGGTAACCATATCAGGATACGGATGCGGTCCTACCACCGATCCTATAATATAATGGGTATCAACAGGATGATTGATCCAGTCACGGATTGCCTCATTGGTAGCATCCTTCAGGGTCTTATTTCCACTGTGGACCGGTCTGACCTCAGCTCCAAGCATCTCCATCTTTCTTACATTTGGAGATTGCCGCTCAACATCCAGTGCCCCCATATAAACAATGCAATCCAAACCTGCCAGGGCACAGACAGTGGCTGTTGCAACCCCGTGCTGCCCGGCGCCTGTCTCGGCAATGATTCTGCTCTTTCCAAGGTGCCGGGCAAGGATGATCTGTCCGACTGTATTGTTGACCTTGTGGGCCCCTGTATGGTTCAGGTCCTCCCGCTTTAAAAAAATATTGGTACCGTAATGTGCAGATAAACGTTTTGCAAAATAGAGGGGAGTGGGCCGGCCCACAAAATCTGTGAGCAATCCCCGGAACTCTTCCTGGAATGCGTCTGAATAGATAATCTCCAGGTATCTCTCCTCCAGCTCTTTCACATTTGGGTAGAGCATCTCCGGGATAAATGCCCCACCGTAAGGACCATAAAATCCGTGTTTATCCACATGATATGAATGATTACTTTCCATCTCTCATAGCTTTTAAAAAATCTCCAACCATCACCGGATCTTTCAGACCCGGTTCTGTCTCAAACCTGCTGTTAATATCGATCCCGTAAAGCGTTGGTATATCAATGGCCTTTATTAGTTCTGTATCTTCAGGGGCAACGCCTCCGCTTAGAAAGAATCCTATATCTGAACTCAGTCCGGACAAAGCGGACCAGTCAAATTTTCTTCCGCTACCGCCATATGTCCTCACCGGGGAATCAAAAAGAAAGTAGTCAACAACCTCCCTGTATTCTGACAATAATTTGCTGTTCTTTGCCTCGTTTCCGGGAAAAACCTTGATCACAGTATTGCCATGCATCCTCAATGTCCTGCATGTTTCTGGCGACTCCATCCCATGAAGCTGAATGTTATCAATGCCATACCTTCCCGTAAGGTCAATCATCCGCTCGTAATACTCATTCACAAAGACTGCTGTTTTGCCAACACCACCTGGGACCACTGAAAACAGTTCGGGATCCGGGACCTCTCCTACATACCTGACCGAACGATTGTAAAATATATATCCAATGTAATCGGGATGATACTTACATATTTCCCGAACATTCGCCGGATCGGTCATGCCACAAACTTTAATCTTTAATTGATCCATGTCAATCAGCTTTTAAGTTGTTCGATAAATTCACTGAGCGCCCTTCCGGGAGCATCCGCTACCATGAACCTTTCTCCCATCAGAAATCCTTTGAAACCGTTTTGATAGAGCATCTTCACATCACCGGGTTTCTGCAAACCACTCTCAGAAATTTTGAAAGCCTCCTGCGGTAATTTTGGTAAAAGGGCAACCGAATGTTCCAGATCCACACTAAAATTCTTCAGATCCCGGTTATTCACTCCCACCATATCAATATCCGGTACCCACTTTTCTATCTCTGCTTCCGCATGCACCTCTAATAATACTGAGAGCCCCAGCGAAACAGCAATAGCAGCCATCTCCTTCACTACCTGTTTCTCCAATATGGAGGCAATCAGCAGGATGATATCCGCTCCATAGGCCTTTGCTTCATGTACCTGGTATGGGTCGATCATGAAATCCTTTCGCAACAATGGTATGGATGCAACCCTGCTTTTGACGTTTTCAAGATCCCTGAAGGTTCCTCCAAAAAAATCACGATCAGTTAACACACTGGCAGCCATTGCACCTGCCTTCATGTACGCATCCACACAAGGCACCGGATCAATGGTTTCTGAAAGAACACCTTTGGAGGGCGATCTCCTCTTAAACTCTGCAATGATATTTGGCTCCGTATCTTTGAAGTATGTCATAGGACTAAGAGGTTCCCTGTTATAAAACGGTCTGATCTTCAATTGGTCAAGGGGCTTCCTCGCTTTTCTTTTCATCACCTCCATCCGCTTGTGCTCCACTATGGTATCGAGTATTGTCATGATCATTGCATTTCAATAAGTGTTTTAAACACCCGGGCTCCCCGTCCTGACAACAGCGAATCTCCAGCCCGTTGAACTGCTGTCTCAATATCCATTGAATGGTTGAGTGTCTGCAATGCAAATGCAGCATTAGCGATTACTGCATGATTTTGTCCCGTTGTACCCCGACCTTCAATTACATCCAAAAAGATTCTGCTTGACTCTTCCACAGTCTCTCCACCAAAGATCTGTTCGGGAGTCAGCCGTTTCAGCCCGGTCTCTTCAGGTGCGATGGTGCGTTCCCACCTGTCGGTATACACCTTGAAAGGCCCTGTCAAAGATATCTCATCATAGCCGTCGAGCGAATGGATGATTGTAAAGTTCACCCCTGAATCCTGATAGATGTAGTTGTAAAGCCTGGCCACTTCAAGACTAAACACACCAATCAGCTGATTGTGTGGTGATGATGGGTTCACCATTGGTCCGAGCATATTGAAAAATGTTTTCACCCGCAGGCTCTTTCGCACTGGTGCCACATTTTTCATGGCCGGATTAAAAAATGGAGCGTGCAGAAAACAGATACCTGCTTTGTCAATCTCCCTTTTCAACTTCGCCTCATCAGAAGAAAATTTATACCCAAAATATTCCATGATATTCGAGGAACCACAGTTCGATGAAACACTGTAATTGCCATGCTTGGCAACTTTCTCATCCGCCCCCGCAACAACAAAGGCCGTCAGGGTAGAGATATTGAATGTATTTTTCCCATCCCCTCCCGTACCACAGACATCAATCGTATGATATCCGCTCAGATCGACAGGTATACATAAATCAAGCAGCGCGTCACGGAACCCTGACAGTTCCTCCACGGTAATGTTCCGCATCAGGTAGACAGAGATGAATGCTGCGATCTCCGGGTCATTGTATTTCCCGGAGGCTATATTGGTCAGCACCATCTTTGCATCATCCCTGGTGAGTGTCTTATGATCGAAAAGATAGGATAGTATCTCTTTCATCTATTTATTCTTTATTTAACTATTTTTCATTTCATCTGCGCTCCATCGATCCAGTTTTTGATAATCATACCCCCATATTCGGTAAGCACCGATTCAGGATGGAACTGCACCCCCCTTACATCATAGTCCTTGTGACGAAGTGCCATGATCGCTCCTTCAGTATTTCTAACCGTTACCTCCAGGCAACCGGGCAGGGTCTTATCCTCCACGATCCAGGAGTGGTAACGCCCTGCATCAAATTCCCGGGGAAGTCCCCTGAGCAGGTAGTCGTGATCAACATTTTTCAGCATAACGCTGGAAACCCCGTGATACACCTTTGCCAGGTTCCTGATCGTACCGCCAAACACCTCAGCGATCGCCTGGTGACCAAGGCAAACCCCGAGGATGCTTTTTTCCGGACCATACCTTTCAATCAGTTGCTTGCTGATCCCCGCTTCATCGGGCACCCCAGGTCCGGGTGATATAACAATCTTTTCGTAGCCGCCAACCTCTTCCAGTCCGATCTTATCATTCCTGGCAACTGTGACCTCCGTGCCCGGTATCCGTTCGATATACTGAACCAGGTTGTAGGTAAAGGAATCATAATTATCAATAACAAGTATTTTCATATGTATTACAATGTTTGGGCCATCTCAATGGCCGATTTCAGTGCGGCAAGCTTATTCCCAACCTCCTTCAGCTCCGACTCCCTGTCGGATTCCGAAACAATACCGGCTCCCGCCTGGTAATACAGGGTATTGTTCTTCGACATAAAAGAGCGAATCATGATGGCATGATTAATGTCACCATTCAGCCTGATATTTCCAATGGTTCCACCGTAAAACCCACGCCTTTTTTGTTCATATTGATCGATCAGTTCCATTGCCTTGTATTTCGGTGCACCCGAAAGCGTTCCGGCAGGAAAGGACTCGGCCATGATCCGAACCGTATTTGCCCCGGGATGCAGCACACCCGAAACCTTCGACACCATATGGATCACGTGGGAATAAAACTGGATCTCACGATATTTTTCAACAGTAACCTTCGACGTGGTGCGGCTCAGATCATTCCTGGCAAGGTCAACCAGCATAATATGCTCCGCATTTTCCTTGTCATCATCTGCCAGCTTTCGCGCCAGCTCACGGTCCTCCTCATCATTCCCCGTTCGCCTGAACGTTCCTGCAATCGGGTTGATAAAGGCTCTTCCACCGGTTACCTCAATCTGCGTTTCGGGCGATGAACCGAACAACCTGTAACTTCCGTAGTCGAAGTAAAACAGGTACGGTGAGGGATTGATCGAACGAAGTGCACGGTATACATTAAAATCATCACCCCTGAATCCCTGCGAATACTGCCGGGAAAGCACGATCTGGAAAACATCTCCCCTGAAACAGTGCTCCTTGCCACGGTCCACGATCTCCATATACTGGTCATCTGTCATGTTGGTACCCTCTTCCCCCGATGTCCTGAAATGGTAGGCCGCAATATTCCTGTTCTGAATCAGATCCTCAATATAATCGATCGAAGATGATTCACCATCAACCAGGTTCTCAATCAGCTGTAGTTCATTTTTCAAATGGTTGATCGCGATAATGTACTTGTAAAACCCATATTTCATCTCCGGAATCGCCTCTTCATCACGGGTTCCTGACGAAAAAACAATATCCTCAAAATACTGCACTGAATCATAAGAGGAGTAACCAAATATTCCATCAATCACTCGTCCACTACCGGCCTCCTGATCAAAAGCACGTACAAATGCATCCAGCCTTCCTATCACGTCTGATCGCTTTGCAAGCTGCTCTGTCTGCCTCTCCTGCCCGGGCATTTGCACACTGAGGCTATCTTTAAACAGCTCAAAATCAGCAATCGGCTCAAGGCAGAGAAACGAGTATGAATTCTGATTGCTGTGGTAATCGGAACTCTCCAGCAGCAGGGAGTTGGGAAAGATATCGCGCACCTTCAGGTATATACTTACAGGTGTAATGATATCGGCAAGGATGGTCTTCGAAACTGTTCTGATTTTAATCGTATCCATTTTCATAATCTATTAAAAAAAATCAGGACCTGCCGCAACGGCAAGTCCTGATTTCAATTTTTTACAATGACTGGTCCGCTTCGGCTAGGAATTATCGAAGTGCCACCACCAGTTATTTTGCTTTCTTTGTATCATTCTAACAATTTGACGATGTAAAATTAAAACTTTTTTCATTAAAACAACGATCTGCAGAAAAAAATAACAATTTGATCATCTTCTACAGATAACTGCACCATTCAACCTTTCCCGGATATAAAATCGGACAGCTTATTGAATCGTTGACCAAAAACAGTTACTTTCGCACAACAAAAACCAGGCAGATCAACCCCTACGATGCAAAAAGATAATAAGATAAAACTCATTGTAAGAAACGGAGCGCTCTTTTTCGCTGTATGGATTATCGTAATGATCATCTTCACAGTTTCGCATGCCTTCTCGAACGACCTGCCGGATGTTGATTATCTATGGAAGTTCTCTGTGCTGCCTGGTCTCGTTCTGGCCATGATCGCTATGGCAGGAACGGTGATGCAGTTAACCATACCTGTAAAAAAGGGAATAAACTGGATATTCCTGCTGTTTGCTGCAGGACTGGACCAGGGCATAAAGATCTACCTGTTCTCGCTTGAATGGGAGACCCTTTCCATTCCCATCATTGAACCGGTATTCTACCTTCAGCCAACACAAAATACCCTCGGCTCCTACCTTTGGGTGCTGCTGAATTTTGAGAAAAGCTCGCACCTGCTGAATATTATCCTGTTTTCAGTGATAGGGTTTCTATTTGTGGAGATCTGGCGGTTCTACACGAAGCGAAAACGCAATAGCTTCTGGATCAATGGATTTATCCACCTTTTCCTTGCCGGACTCACAGCCAACATCATCGATAACGCCTACTGGGGTGGCTCACTGGATTATATCACCATCAGGCCTTTCTATACCTTCGACCTGAAAGACATGTACATCACACTTTGCGAAATGTTCCTGCTAATGGAGCTGATTGACAACAGGTT
>CAYOVC010000007.1:0-20233 GCA_964407305.1 uncultured Bacteroidaceae bacterium
GTCTCATATTATATTCCGGTTATGTATGTTGCGTATTCATTCAGGTTCATCAATACTTCCACTGCAGGCTGGAAAATTAGTTCCCTGAGTGATGGAAGCATAAGAAGGCTCATTGCCACACAAAGTACCAGCATAGCAATCATTGAAAACTTCATGGTAAAAGGTAATTTCGGAGCAATGAAATTTACTTTAGCTTCCGGGCTGTTTTGGAATGCATACCGGTGAAATTTCATAAAGGAACCCAGGGTAACAAAGTTTACAAATACTGCCAGTGCCGCCAGCAGGTAAAACTCTCCCTGAACTGCCCCAATGATGATTAAAAGCTTACTGAAAAAACCATTAAAAGGAGGAACACCAGAAATAGCAAACGATGCTCCAAGCGATGTTGTAGCAGTGAGCGGCATTTTCGATGCCAGTCCCCCCATTTTTTTCAGATTCCGGGTACCCGTCATGTATTCTATTGCACCTGCATTCAGGAATAACAAACCTTTGAAAACGGCATGATTGATCAAATGGAAAAGACCTCCTGTTATGGCAAGTGCAGCTATGGTTTCATTTCCGTTTTTGAAAATAATCATCATGCCGATTCCAACGCCGATGATCACGTAACCCATCTGACTGATACTGTGATATGCAAGTAATCTTTTCAGGTCCCATTGCCCGATAGCAAGCAAAACTCCTATTACCATAGAAACAGCCCCGAGGGTGGTGATTACTATTGCAATCTCATAGCTTAATGTAAAAATATTGAAGAACAACCTTAATAATGCATATATTCCTATGGCCTTGATAAGAACACCTGACAGCATGGAAGAAATGGGGGAGGGCGCTGATGAATGTGCATCAGGAAGCCATGCATGGAAAGGGATCATGGCAGCTTTCAATCCAAAGCCGGTTATGAGGAACACTTCTGTAAGAATCACAGGAACCTCATTTGAATTTTCTCGTAGCACGCGGGATATATCTGCCAGGTTAAGTGTGCCTGTTTGCCAGTAAAGCATTCCTACTGCAAAAAGTATAATCATGGAAGCTATACCTCCGAGCACCTGGTATTTAAATGATGCCTCCAGCTCTCTTTTTTCTGTTCCAAATGCTACCAGTGCATAGGAGGAAATGACAGCTATCTCAAGAAAAACATACATATTAAATATATCACCGGACAATACCACCCCATTCATGCCGGCAACCATAAGGCAAAAAAGTGAATAGAAATTATTTTGAGCCGTATATTTATGCATATAAGAGATGGCATAAAATACTGATAAGAACCCGATGATGTTAATGATTAAAAGCAAAAAGGCACTCAGACCGTCCATTACAAGGTATATAGCAATCGGAATTCCATTTACAGCTTCCCAGTCTCCTATGCAGGTGATAATATTCTCTCCCGGGGAAACCAGGTAATAAAGCAAGGTATAAACCACAAGAAAAAGCATTATCAGGCTGCTCAGGACTTTTTGAAAACCCTTGATAAAAGTTCCGGTAATGGGGATTAAAAACGCCCCGAGCAAAGGAAGGATGATATAAAGTGATGGTAGCAATTCCATATTTATCCTTTTAATTCATTGACTTTACGTATATCAAATGTTCCGTACTTTTTATAGATTCTTATAGCAATGGCAAGAAGCATGGCGGTGGTAGCCAATCCTATAACGATTGCTGTAAGTACCATTGCCTGTGGCAGGGGGTCAACATAAACAGCTGTTTCATTCCCCTCTTTGATTATGGGGGCAATTCCGCCATCCACATATCCGGTAAGGGCAATAAAAAGATACATGCTGATCTGCATTACAGAGAACCCGATCACGATCTTGATTATATTTCTGCGGGTTAAAACCCCGTATAATCCTACCAGGAACAATAAGAATGTCATTATATAAACTGTCATGATGCCACCTCCTCTTTAAAAATGACCAGCGCCAAGAAAATTGTAAGCAGTGCGGCCGCCACCTCAATCCCGATCAGAATATTATATACAGGAATGAGCCCGGCACTGATTAATTGTCCGGTTTCACCTTTGGGTAAAAAATTATTGAAAAAAATATGGCTTCCCAGCCATATTCCTGCTAAAGCAAGAATAATTACAATTAGCAGTGACATGCTTTCTGTTGCGGTGGTTCTTGCCTCTTCTTTCCGTAGGTTTACAACTTCACTTCCAAAAGCGAGAATAAGAAGTATAAATGATCCCGCGATTATGGCTCCTCCTGCAAAACCTCCCCCCGGGGTTAAATGACCATGGGTTACTATGTAGATTCCGTACATAAAGATCAACCCACACATTAGCTGACTGACTTTTTTTACGATTATTGTCATTCCGTTCATGATGCATTATTTTTTTTACTTCGTGCTCTTAAAATGGTAACTGCGCCAAGCGCTGCAGTGAACAAAATAGTAGCCTCACCCAGTGTATCGTATACCCTGAAATCGAAAAGCACCCCGGTTACCAGGTTGGCGCTTCCCGTTTTTTCTGCTCCATGTTCCGTATAATAAGTTGCCATACGGGTTTGATGATCGCCAAATTCTCTTAGAATACCTGCAGATTCTGTAAAGACATAAACCAGGAACATTGCTATGAGTGCCGAAACAACAACATTAATAAGCTGTTTTCCCTG
Source organism: uncultured Bacteroidaceae bacterium (assembly GCA_964407305.1). Lineage (GTDB taxonomy): Bacteria > Bacteroidota > Bacteroidia > Bacteroidales > M55B112. The sequence goes on from CAYOVC010000007.1 coordinate 2,613, forward strand.
CTTTGTCTCTTCTCTGCTTGAATTCAGCACGATCGCAACCATGATGATCAGGGTAATGGTTTCAACCACGATCTGGACAATGGCAAGATCAGGAGCCCTTAGCTCCAGGAAGCAAATAACGAGTCCATAACCCACAAATCCCTGTGCAATTAGTGCTGAAAGCAGATCTTTTGCATGCAGTGCAAATATTGCACCGATGATCATAAAGCCGATTATTATGGTTAAAAGTGTTTCCATACATTTTTATTCTATAGGATCAAAATCAGGAGAATAATTGTTAATCCTCCGAATATCCAGAAGATATAGGTTGTCAATACTCCCTTATGTAATGTGCTGAAAATTTTGTTGGTCCAGAGTACAAAATCTTTTGTCAGGTCATACAGGTCAAAATACTTTTGTTCTGCCCGGCGGTAAATGGGTTTTAGCAGGCGAAATTCCCTGATGGTGTTGTAAAATGATGTAACCGGGAATCCTTTACCGGAATCTGCTTTTTCTCCTCCGATGAAGTTATCCGTCCTCCGGAAATTCTTAAGGTTACCAAGCAAGTAGATCAAAAAGCCCAGGATGATGGATACAAGCACGAGCCAGAAAAGCAGGTTTGAATCCCATATTCCTGTAAACTCGAATTCACCGGAAACGGGCATGAATAATTTACTCACAACATAATTCGTTGCCAAAGCGCCAAAGCCAATACAAATTATTGCCAGCAATGTTTTTGGTAACCACTGAAGTATTCCTGACTCATGAATTGGTTTTTCAATATCTTTTTTCTCACCAAGAAAAATTCCTCCGATAAATTTGATAAAACTCGCAAGGGTTAATGCAGAGCCAAAAACCGCCAGGGCAAGCCAGATGATCCACAGGTTGTTTGCCACTCCGGGTTCTTTTCCAAAATCCACAATTCCCTGGTATATCATCCATTTAGAGGCGAAACCGTTTAATGGAGGGATCCCGGAAATGGAAAGTGCGAAGATCAGGGTAGTCACAAAAGTTACCGGCATATATTTTGACAGTCCCCCTGTTTCATCCAGGTTTGTTGTACCTGTAACCCGGTGAATGGTTGTTGCAGAAAGGAATAACCCGCTTTTATACACAGCATTATTGATCATGTGAAACAGCCCGGCTGCAATTCCGAGTGGAGAGCCAAGTCCGATTCCTACTACCATGTAGCCAACCTGTGATACTGCATGATATCCCAGTAATTTCTTATAATCATGCTGAATCAGTGCCATCATTACAGCAATAATGATGGTTAATACACCAATGATTATTATTACCAGGGTTAGCCATTCATTTAACACAAAAATTTTAGTGCATAACAATACCAGAAAATATATCCCAATCAGTTTATCCAGTGAAGCTGGCATAAAAGCGGAACTGATTCCGTGAGCGCTTTTTGTGTAATCGGGGATCCAACTGTGAAAAGGGAAGGCCCCTGCTTTGGTAAAGCTTCCGATTGCCAGAAGTATAAAGGCGGTATTTGCGGCTGCGGATTGTGTGGAAATTTGCATTTCACTGATGGAGAATGTACCGGCAATGTTCCCTATCAGTGCGATTCCGATGATCATGATCGCATCGGATGCTCCCACCATAATGAATGTTTTCTTTGCTGCTGCCGAACTGATCTCGTTATATCCGGTGATCATTTTGTAAAGGGTATAACCGAGTATTCCCCAGAAGAATAACAAAGTAAGAATATTATCTGCAAGTACCACCCCATATGAACAGCCGGCAGTGAGCAGGAACCATGAAAAAAAGTGCCTCGGAAAGGCCTTGCTATCCTCTTTATAGATGGTATACAGATTAATGATGAAGCTAATACCGGCTATAAATAATACAATCGTTTTACTTAACTCATTAATTGATAACAAAAAGAGCGAATTGAGTGCTTCATTGTTAAATGACATCTCAAAAAGGGGCTGAAGGCCGTTTTCCATGCTATAAAACCAAATGCCTGCTGATAAGAGGAACAATGATATAAGGGACGAAAAAATCCCTTTGAGGATCCTTAGTTTATCATTTAGCAGAAATAGCACTAATCCGGTGAGGACAGGCAGAAGGATAATGATATTTACAGCATTGATCATAGTTTTTCCTTTAGCGTTTTGTTAATCATACAGCCATTATCTGCTTTTTTGCCGGGAAATCCTGATAAGTTCTTCACCATTCAGAATTTTCACTTTTGTATGATAATCATATACGGATGCCATACGTTCTGTACAGCAATAGCAGGGATCTACTGCAGCCAGTGCTATTGCAGCATCGGAAATTGTCTGGTTAACACAGGATTTTTTAAATGTTGCTATATTTACATAACTTGGTGCCCTTATTTTATGCCTTACAGGTGAATTGGATCCATCTGTTTTTACAAAATGAAATACTTCACCACGAGGCGCTTCTGCACGTCCGGTGCCTATTCCTTCAGGAATCTCCCAGACTTTTATCTCAATTTCACCTTCCGGGAGTTTCTCCATTTTATTAAGACATTGTTCAATGATCTTAATCGACTCATACATTTCAAGCAGACGCACCTCTGCCTTGGCAAATACATCGCATGAATCTGAAGTTATCACTTTCCAGTCGACAAGAGGGTATGCAGCATAGGGATCATCTCTTCTGACATCAATGTCGACTCCCGATGCACGTGCAGTTGGTCCAACGGCAGCATAATCAATACAGTCCTGATGGGTTATGATACCAACACCTTTTAACCTTGCATGAAGAACAGGATCGTCCATTACGGCCCCTGTCAGAAGATCCAGTTTCTTTTTTAACTGATCCATTTCACTGCGGATGAGGGCAAATTTGCGGTATTCGATATCTCTTCTCACTCCCCCGATTTTAAACATTGCATAACTGTTCCGGTTTCCGGTGATGATCTCAAACAGGTCAAGAATGGGTTCACGGTATTTCCATGCCCACATAAAAACCGTGTCATATCCAAGGAAATGCCCAGCCAGTCCGGCCCATAGCAAATGACTGTGTATTCTTTCAAGTTCGCCTATGATCGACCGGATATACTTTGCCCTGTCAGGAACTTCCACCCCGGCAATCTCCTCCATACAGTTGGCATAAGCAAATGGGTGGGATGTGGAACATATACCGCAAATCCTTTCAACAAGAAAAAAGATCTGTTCAAATGTTTTTTCTTCTGCGAGCTTCTCTATGCCACGGTGGTTATACCCGGTTTCCCATTCAACCTCTTTTACTATTTCTCCTTCACAATAGAGCTTGAAATATTCAGGCTCTTCCTGAAGGGGATGATATGGGCCGATTGGTATGATTTTTTGTTTGCTCATGCTTTGAAATCTTTACGATACGGATACGTGCCTTCAGGCCAGTTATCTTTGGAAATCAATTTTACGAGATTGGGATGTCCCTGAAAGTTAATGCCCAGTAATTCATACATTTCCCGCTCAATCCATTCTGCGGCTGAAAACAATCCTGTAAGGGACCTTATCTCAGGCTTATCCTGCGTTAAAACAACATGTATGTTTATTATCAGACCTGCTTTATCATCGCTGAAATGATACAGTATCTCGTATCCTTTTTTGGTATGCAAAGCGCTGGCAATTATAAAGCGTAACTTCTTTACTTCATAGAGGAATTTCGATACCTGAAGAATATAATCCGGATTGATCGTAAAGATCACCCGCTTATTAGCAGGATGCATTACATCCAGAATTCCTTCAGAGAAATGATCTTTTAATTCTTGTATTAACCCGTGTTTTTCCATTCGTTTATATGGTTTGTGCCAGTTTTGCAATTCCTGCGATGATTGCTTCCGGTTTGGGGGGGCATCCCGGTATGTATGCGTTCACCGGTATAATTGTATCAACCGGACCAGCAAAAGGAATACCCTCGGCGAAGATTCCCCCGGTACATCCACAGGCGCCAATAGCAACAACATAAACGGGTTTTGCGGCTTGTTCATATACTTCCAGTAACCTGGTCCGATCTCTTTTATTAATGGAACCATTCACAAGAATAACATCGGCATGACGCGGACTTCCTACGAGCTTTATCCCGAGCCTTTCAATATCATAGCGTGGCGTCAGGCAATCCAGGATCTCAATATCGCAGTTATTGCAGGAGGCTCCTCCAAAATGGAAGACCCAGAGTGATTTTTTCAGACAAAATGTTTTAAGTCCCACTGTAACTTTATTTATCCCGGTTTTGACCCGGATTTGGTTTTGATGATTTTATATTCATTTCAATCATATGAAGCAGGCGTTTTATTCGGATTAAATTCCCAGGTAACCCAGAACCAATCCCAGGATTGCGATAATATTCATCCATATCAGGAAAAAACGCATTGCATGACTTATCTTTAACCTTGGATTTGTATTCCTTATGAGTGTCATTAATACAATCACCAGGAGTATTTTCAGAATAGACCACAAAATATGTATCCCTGAAAAATTCAGTCCACCCAGTAATATTATTGCAATCAATACCGGCAGAACAAAATGCAAAATGTACTTTGTCAATTTGATCATGGCATACGCGCTTCCGGAGTATTCGATGAATGTCCCTTCCGCAATTTCTGTTTCAGCTTCCCCCTGGTCGAAAGGAACCAACCCCATTTTTGCCTGTATACAAAATAGACCCGCAATAAAAAGTAATAGGCCCGAAACACTGCCAATGAAAGCTCCTTCTTCCTGTTGAATGCTCATAATTGAACTTAATTCCAGTGAAAGTCCGCTTTTCTGGATAACCCCCGCTATTACCAGCAAGAATGTCAACTCATAACTTAAGACCAGTTTAATTTCTCTTGATGCACCCACTGCGGATAAGGGATTACCTGAGGCCATGGCTCCGATTACAAACATTAACGAGGGGATGGCCAAAAGATAAAACAAAACAATAATATCCCCGCGAAAACTGTTTGGCACCCCTAATGCAGGTGAAAGGATGATCACTGCAGCAGCTGTGGCACCGAATAGGGACAGAACTGGCGCTATAAGGAAAAGTACAGGAGAGGCATTTTTGGGAATTACCGTCTCCTTGACAAGTAATAATTTCAGGAAATCGTAAAATGGCTGCAGCAGGGGAGGTCCTTTTCTAAACTGCACCCTGGCAGTTACTTTACGATCCGCCCATGAAACTATTCCTCCGGCGATCCCGGCAAATAACAGTCCGGGGTAAATAATAAAATAGAATAGTTGTTCTGCCATACCTCCTGGTAATTTAATTTGTTTAATTAGCTGCCTGCTGCTTTAAGCTTTTCCCAACTGTAATCCTTTACGAGAATTCCCGGAAATAATTCATATATATGGTTTTCTTCATCCTTTTCCTGATCAGTCAATTCTACTGCTCCATCCGGGCTTTCTTTAACAAAGCGTTCCAATTCTGCCTGATCACTCAGATCAAAATAGAGGTCCGGATTTCGTTTGTAAGAATAGAAATCACTCATCATCGTTCCAAAGGGGCAAATGGAAACACATGATTTACAGGCAACACAAAGATTGGTGGATCTTATGATCATGCAGTTTTCGTCCTTTTTCAGCGCATCTTCGGGACAAACTGTTATACAGGGAGCATCTTCACACCGGCGGCATGAATAGGCAAAGACTGCCAGTTCTCTTATCGTTTTACGTCCGTTTGAACTGCCCGGGTTAGCAGGAATACCTTCCGGCACCTTTGTATCACAGCTTCCGCTCAAGCAATCCCTGTACTTATTTAGATGGATCAGTAGGTTCATCTGTTTATAATTTATTTCCAGATATCAGGTTGATCTTTTATCTCATCATAACTGAACACCGGTCCGTCTTTGCACACAAAATACTTACCCATCATGCAGTGACCGCATTTTCCGAGTCCGCATGACATGTTTTTTTCCATGGAAAGAAAAATCTTATTCTCCGGATAGCCCATTTCGAGGAGTTTTTTCACACCGAATTTCATCATAACGGGAGGTCCGACGACAACAGCGACAGAATTGGGGATATCTACAGATATTTCATCCAGCAGTGTAGTTACCAGGCCCACTTTTTCTTCCCATTGTTCATCTGCCTTATCAACACTCCGCATAACCTGAAATTTATCAACGGAGCGTAAATGGTTAATATAAGTCTTGTAAATACATTCTTTCGGTGATTTCGATCCATATAGGAATATTAACTTTTTTATTGTATCCGATTCTGCTTCCAGATTGTACAATAAAGATCGAATGGGGGCAAAACCACATCCTCCTCCCAGTACAAGCACTTCCCTATCCCTCATTTCTTCCAGTGGATAACCTCTTCCGTAGGGGCCGCGAATTCCCAATACAGTACCTTCTTTCAGGTTATGGATCTTGTTTGTTACATAACCTGCCCTCATGATGGTTACTTCAATCTGCTCTGATACGAGAGGGGAAGAGGAAGGGGTAAAAGGCGCTTCACCAATTCCTTCAAGCACAACTTCTATGAATTGCCCTGTTTTAAAGTGAAAAGGTCTTTCAGGCTTAAGCACAAAGGTTTTAATAGTGGGTGATTCTTCAATCACCTTTACAAGTGTGGTAAGTACCGGTTTGTAAAGATCAACTGTTGCTGTTGTCATAATCGAGGTGCTCTTTTTGTTTTAATTCCCTGAACAACTCATTTTTATTGATTTCTCCAATGCATGCCTCAATACATCTCCCACAACCGGTGCATGCCCTGGATTTAAATTTTTCTGGTTTCCAGACGTATTTACACATATACCTGTTGCGAAATCGCATGGAAAGAGGACGGAGCGGATCTTCGCCTGCTGCCACACGTGCAAATCCCGGATACTGACAGGTATCAAGACTGCGAACCTTTTCAAATTCGGGACGCTCAATTAAAAGAAAACAGGAGCAGGTAGGACATATTGCAGAGCAGGCTCCACAGGATACACACGTATCCGCGTATTTATTCCATATATGCTCGTTCGAACCGTTTATAAGAATACCGGTTTGCTCATAATCCGGTAACTGGCGGTTACTGTTCTCCAACTGCTGTGTTATTTCGTCCCTTTTCTTTTTTAGTAATGCAATTTCAGATTTTGATACCCCTTCCTTTACAGATAAGAATTGCTCTGTAAAATCTTTTCCTTTTTTGCTTTTTACCTCCAGAATCATTTGGTCCTCCATGTCTGTGAGAATAAGATCCTCATTTTTTTCCGGCCATGGCTTGAAACCATATGAAGTGCAATGACAATGTTCCTGGAAAGAGTGACAATCACATCCGATCAATATAGTATTATTGCGTCTTTCACGGTATGTTGGATCTGTATACTCCTTGTCAAGATAAATTTCATCAAGAATAGACAGGGCATGGAGATCACAGGCAGGAATACCCATAATAATACGTTTTCGCCCGGAATCGGATTGTCTGACAACATTTTCTTTTATGGGAAGGAAAAATGTCTTGAGAGGCGTTGAAGGTTTGGGCCGGTTATAAACAATATCGGGAAGCGTTTCAGGGTCCTTGACAAGTGAATATTCAATTTGATCATCAAAAGGGAGCGGTGCATATATATCGAATTCGGAAATTCGTTTTGTTAGAAGTTCATTCCAGGCTTCTTTGCTGCATGTGTAGAAAGATTCCATGGTTAGAATTTATTGTGACAAAATTCACAATTTAAAATTAAAATAAATAAGTGTAAAAGTCAATTATTCTGTAAATAATTTATTATTTTAGTTGTTTTTTTAATTAGTCTAATTAACAATACACTTTCTTTGCCCCGGTATGGCTGACTTCCATGGCCTCCTATTGATTTACAGATAAATATATCTTATATTTAATTGCTGATTGGTTATTATTCATCCTGTTTTTTTTGAAAAAGCCGGTTATAGAATTATATATTCTATTATCTGACCAGCTAATATAAAAAGCTTACAAATTGTGAAAAACAGAACAAATGACATCATCAGAATTTACAAAACGGCTTTTAACTTATCGCTTTAGTTTACTTCATTTAAAAGAAATGGGATTAAACGATGTTTATTCTCATCTTATATCTGTGGAAACAGGGTACAGTTCCGCGCTCATCCGGAAAGATTTTTCTAAACTAAAGATAAAAGGAAAAAAAAGGGGCGGATATGATATTGATACAATTCTCCATGCAATCAGTTCGTATTTCGGTGAAAATAGAGAACATAATGTCATTCTGGTTGGTGCCGGAAAATTAGGACAGGCTATCATGCAGTATAAAGAGTTCAATACGAGAAATATAAAGATTCTGGCGGCATTTGATCCCGATCCGGTAAAGCAAAGGTTAAAACTGGATATTCCTGTCTACCCGCCGGAGTCTTGTTTAGAATTTGTGAGAACGCATCATGTTCAATTTGCTATCATTTCCGTACCTGCAAAATTCGCACAAAATGTTTGTGATCAGCTTATTTACTGTGGCATTAAGGGTATAATGAATTTTGCTCCATTGAATCTGAAAGTACCGGATGATGTGTACGTTTCAAATGTTAGTTTGTCTGGAGAATTGCAGCAGGTGATATACCATGCATCCCTGCTTTTGGATAACACTGAATAATATATGATAACCCAATTCCTTAAAATATCCGGTTTGGTGCAGGGCGTTGGATTCAGGCCCTACGTTTACCATTTGGCATTAAACTATAATCTCACTGGTTGGGTAAGGAATTTCAGTGCTGGGATCGAAGTTATGATCCAGGGCGAATCTGAAAAATGTAAAGCATTTCTGAATGCATTATCCAGGGAGGCCCCACCCGTATCCGAGATTGATGAAATTCAAACCAGGGAACTTTCAGAGCCTTTTTTTCATACATTCGAAATATTGAAAAGCCGGAATGGTCATGATTTTACCGCCGGAATAGCGCCTGATCTCGCTATTTGTGACCTGTGTCTGCATGATATAAAAACCCACCCCCGGCGATATCATCACCTTTTTACAAGCTGCACACATTGCGGTCCACGTTTCTCGATCATAAAAGCAATACCTTATGATCGTCAGAATACTACAATGGATGATTTTGGAATGTGTCCGGATTGCAGGGATGAATACCGGGATATTTATGACAGGCGTTTTCATGCACAACCGATGGCCTGCCTGAAATGCGGACCCTCATACACATGGAATGAAAAAGATAATACCGAAACAGATCAGGATAAAATACCGGGAATGCTTGCTGCTGCAATGGAGGAGGGTAAAATAGTAGCAGTAAAAGATACGGGGGGATACCATTTATTGTGTGATGCAGAAAATGATGATGCAGTTAAAAGGTTAAGGAATATAAAAAAACGGGATGGAAAACCTTTTGCCGTACTATTTAAAGATATTTATACCGTACGTAAATATGCTTTTTTGAACGCATTTGAGGAAAAGCTTCTCTTATCAGCCAGGAGACCTGTTGTAATCCTGAAAAGCAAGAGGTCATTATCCGGATGGATCAATCAAGGATTGAATTCACTAGGAGTAATTCTCCCTTACACTCCTCTTCACCATCTTTTAATGACAGAAACCCACCTTAATGCACTTGTGTTTACCAGCGCCAATTTATCAGGCGAGCCACTTATTTCAGATGACAGAAGGGCCCTGTCAGAATTATTGCCTGTTTGCGATGCAGTATTGGCCAATAACAGGAAAATCAGTTATAAACAGGATGATTCGGTTGTAAGAACAGTGAATAATATGGCTTTTTTGATCAGACGAAGCCGTGGATATACTCCCGGACCTGTATTAATGTCTGAAAAAACGGAAGGTATTGTCGCAATGGGGGCGGATATGAAAAATTGTTTTTGTATCGGTAAAGGTGAAAAAGCCATCTTGAGTCAACATATAGGAGATCTCGAGAATTATGATGTCAACCTGCATTACAGAAAGAACCTGAATGATTTTTTAGATCTGTTTCAGGTCCGTCCCGGTCTGCTGGTTTGCGATCTTCATCCTGCTTATCATTCCTCACGCTATGCAAAAAAACTGCATGCTGAACTTTACACAAATGCTGAGTTAATGGAGGTTCAGCATCATCATGCTCATATAGCATCGGTAATGGCCGAATATGGTCTGGACGAAAAAGTGATCGGCGTTTCAATGGATGGTACCGGGTACGGAGAAGACGGAAACATCTGGGGGAGTGAGTTTTTAATAGCAGATCTGACAGGCTATGAACGAAAATACCATATGGAACACCTTAAATTACCGGGCGGTGAGTTGGCAATAAGAGAGCCCTGGAGAATTGCTCTTGCATGCATGTATGACATTTATGGAGTAGATTATGGGAATTATGTAACAGCACTCGATGCTATACCGGAAACAAACAGGTCAGCGGTTATCAAATCCCTTGAAAAAGATCTGCTGGTGACAAGGTCTTGTGGCATGGGAAGGTTATTTGACGTTGTTGCTGTGTTGCTGAACCTTTGCCATTATTCACGTTATGACGGTGAAGGACCCGCACTACTGGAGGGTATTATCAATTCCGGCTCAGGTTCTGTATATGGGTTTATATTCCGTGAAAATGAAATTTTAGTGAAATCAATCATTGAAGGAGTTCTTAAAGATATAAAAAACAAAGTTCCTGTCCCTGAAATTGCTACCAGATTCCATAATACTATAGCTGAGATTATTTCCAAAGGAGTATCCCGTGTTGCAACAGAGACAGGGCTGGAAAAAGTTGTACTTTCGGGGGGGACATTCCAGAATATGTATCTGACCGGGCGTGTATGCAGCGAACTGAAGAATAAAGGTTTTCAGGTTTATATGAATCAAAAAGTCCCCTGCAATGACGGAGGGCTTGCACTTGGGCAAATGGCGGTAGCCATGAAAAAACGTTCGTTAAACATTTAAAAATACCAATCATGTGTTTGAGTATACCTGCAGAGATCATCAAAATTGAAAATGACCGGGCTAGTGTTTCGATTGGTGGAAATATTTATTCCGCAAATATCAGTCTGCTTGAAAATATACAACCTGGTGATTTCATTCTGTTACACGCTGGTTTTGGCATTCAGAAATTTAGTGATGAGGATGCAAAACAGACCTTGAGGTTGCTGGGGGAGATGGGAGATAGCAGGGGTTATCAATAAGGAGTTAAGGCCCAGGGATTAAATCAAAGATACTCACTTGATAATGAAGTATATTGATGAATACAGGGAGCCGGCAACCATTGCCATGCTGGCTGAACAGATCCACCGGGAGGCAACCGGCAAATACCGGTTGATGGAGGTTTGCGGGAGTCATACACACGCAATAAGGAAACACGGTATTCCTTCGTTGCTTCCGATTACGATTGATCTTTTATCTGGTCCGGGATGTCCTGTTTGTGTTACCCCCAGGTCTTATATTGATCTGCTTGTATGCATTTCACAGGAACAAGATACTATAATAGCCAGTTACGGGGATCTTATCAGACTGCCTGGAAGTGAAAAGAGTCTGCAGCATTGCCGGGAAGAAGGCAGGGATATCCGTATCGTTTATTCCAGTCTGGATGCCCTGTCAATCGCGGAGTATGAGCGAGGAAAAAATGTCATATTTGCTGCAATTGGATTTGAGACCACAGCTCCGTCAACTGCAGTTGCAATAAAGAAGGCGAAAGAGAAGAACCTTGATAATTTCAGGGTCCTGAGTTCTCACAAACTCATGCCACCGGCAATGAAAGCCGTTATCGATGAGGGAACCGGGCTGGATGGTTATATCTGTCCGGGACATGTCAGCACAATTACAGGAAGCAGGATCTATGATATTTTCCCCCGGAAATTTAATGTCGCTGCGGTCATATCAGGATTCGAGCCTCTCGATATATTGTTATCTGTTTTGATGCTAATAAGGCAGATCAACAGCCGGGAATTTAAAACAGAAATTCAATATTCAAGAGCAGTTCGCCCGGAAGGTAATCCTCTGGCCCTTAAAATCATGAATGACGTTTTTGATAAAAAAGATACAAAATGGAGGGGCCTCGGTGATCTGGAGTTAAGTGGATTGGAGATCAGGGAAGCGTATAAAAAATTCGATGCATCAACTTATTATAACTTAGAGTTCCCAGGGGAAGAAGAGTCACAGGGTTGTATTTGCGGAGAAATTTTAAAGGGCCTTCAAAATCCCTCTGAATGTAAATTATTTGGAAAAACCTGTACGCCACATAATCCCCTCGGGGCTTGTATGGTTTCCTCTGAAGGCACCTGTAATGCATGGTTTCAGTGGAATACTCCGGTTTTCAGGAATTATTAATGTAATAATCATAATCCAGGATGAACAAAGGTCTGAAAATAGAAATAGGTCATGGAAGTGGAGGGATAATGACCACAAAACTCATTAAAGAATTGTTTCTGGCTCATTTTGATAATACGTTTTTAGAACAGGAAAGTGACAGTGCTGTCGTGGAATCGGAAACCGGACTTATTGCGTGTACAACGGATTCTTACGTTATTCATCCGCTTTTTTTTCCGGGAGGGAATCTCGGAAAACTCTCAGTTTGCGGCACTGTTAATGATCTTGCTGTTTCCGGTGCTGACCCCAGGTATCTGACAGCAGCTTTTATCATGGAGGAAGGCCTGGATATAGTAATTCTGGAAAAAATTGTTAAAAGCATGAAAGAGGAAGCGGATCGTGCATGTGTAAAAATAATTGCCGGAGATACAAAAGTTGTCGGAAAAGGACAGGCAGACCAGATATTTATTAATACCACCGGACTTGGTTTTTTTCAGAAAAAAAACAGATATCTGGCTGATAGTGTAACGGTTGAAGAAGGTGACCTTATATTGATCTCTGGTACTGCAGGAGATCACGAGGCTGCAATTATAAATGCAAGAGAGGGAATATTTGAAAGTTCAATGCTGGTTTCGGATTGTGCATCACTTAACGGAATGATCAGCTCTGTTCTGGAAAATTCAAAGGAGGTTAAATTCATGAGAGACATTACACGGGGCGGTACGGCAGGTATTATAAATGAGACCGCATCGCTTTTAAAAATAGGGATAGATGTAGATGAGGTTGCCATTCCTTTATCAGAGCAGGTCAATGGTTTTTGTGAGATGCTGGGCTATGATCCCCTCCATTTTGCAAGTGAGGGAAAATGCATTATGATAATCAACCGGACCGAAGCTGAAAACATCCTTTCTGTTTTGAAAAAACATCCTGAGGGGAAAAATGCTGCAATAATTGGTAAGGTTACTAACAACCATCCCGGGGAAGTAATTATGAATACTATCGCTGGGGGAAGGCGGATACTCTCACCTCCGGTGGCAAACCAGGTACCAAGAATTTGTTAAAATACAAGCATGCATGAATTAGCGGTAATAGAAAACATTATGAAAATCTCTTTAGAAGTTGCTGAGGATAATAAACTATCCGAAATTGTAAAGATCAATCTTTGTGTCGGAAAACTACAACATCTGAATGAGATGATTATGCAAAATGCATTTTCTGCTGTAAAAACAGGGCCCCTTTCATCGGAAGCAAAACTTGTAATCGTTTGGATACCTGTAAAATTAAGATGTTCTCATTGCCAGAGTGTATATGAACCGGAAAATAATAATTTCTCCTGTCCGGTTTGTGGTTCAACTTTAACAGAGGTTGTCAGGGGAAGGGAGCTTTATGTGAAAAGTATAGAGGGGCAATAGCTTAATCATTAAGTGTATTTGCGGATTCTGAGAAAAAAAATGAAAAGTAATGGCAGGGCTGACGGTAGCGTTATTAGGCTGAAAAATAATTGTTTATAGGATAACTTTTTACTGAACATTAATACTAATACAATCAACTATGGAAATAAAAGTACTTAAAAATGTTCTGGACAAGAACAATAATATTGCTAAAAAAAACCGGGAATTACTACGAATGACAAACACAGCCATGATCAACATGATGAGTTCTCCCGGGGCTGGTAAGACAACTATTCTTGAAAAAACGATTCCATTGCTACAAGAAAAGTATTCAATTGGAGTTATTGAGGGAGATGCATACACTTCAAAGGATGCATTAAGGCTAAAAAAGTTCAATATTCCGGTTATTCAGATTAATACCGAAGGAGCCTGCCACCTTGATTCAAACAGCATTTATGAAGCATGTAAGGAACTGGACCTGGAGGAACTTGATATCATATTTGTTGAAAATGTTGGAAACCTGATTTGTCCGGCAGCTTTTGATCTGGGCGAAACCATACGCGTTGCCATACTCAGCACTGCCGAAGGAGAAGATAAGCCCTCCAAGTACCCCATGGTTTTAAGAGATTCAAAAGTTGTTATTCTTAATAAAACCGATCTTCTCCCGCATCTTGTATTTAATAAAAAAGAGTTCATAAATGATATATTAGCTGTTAATCCCCATATAAATCTATTTGAGATGTCAGCCAATTTGGATTCTGGAATTACAGAGTGGGTTGACTGGTTGATGCAATGGAGACTGCATGTTGGAGAACGTAGTTTTTTAGGTTAAAGATTTAACTGAACCTCCCTTATTCAGCCTCCAGTTTATAGGCCAGGATCCGGTCGTCAAAAAAGGTGGGTACATACACCACCCTGTTTTTAATATCGTAACCAAGATCGGCAGTATTGATCTTTTGCTCTTCTGTATCGAGAAGTGTCTGAACCGTATCATTCCCGATGATGTGGATCCGTCCGCTCCATTCCGAGACGATATAGTAATCACCGATACCGGTGTGTTCGATTCCGTCGCCACGAATACCGGTGGCCATGATGTCGTACTCGCCCGTCAACTTATTTGTCCGCCGGATTTCGCCCTCTCCGGTGGCACACACGATCATATGTAACTCCTCATTAAACAGTCCGTTCGGACCTTCCACCTCCTGCAGCCAATCGGTTACCTCGCCATTGTGATAAAAATGGACTTTGTTGGCTCTGCTATCTGAGAAGTATACTTTTCCGGCTTCACTGATGGTAAGGTCGTTGAGGAACAGGGCGCCCTCTACAGGTACTGTTTGCTGTACCTCTCCTTTGTCAACATCGATTACCAACAGACGGTCCATATCTGTTGCAAAAAGAAATCCTTCATACATTCCCATGCCACGCGGTTCATTGAGGCTGGTGATCCAGTAAAGTTCGATCACCTTTCCATCGGTGCTGAGCTTTGAGATAAAACCGGTATCATCCCCCTCTTCTACGCGGTTCATGTTTGCTACATACAGGACATTTCTTGAGGGATCATAGAGCACCGATTCGGGTGTTCTCATGATGGGATCGGTTGCCCATAGTTCAGTGAGGTTGAAGGTTATGGAGCCGGTGTCCGACTGGTCGTTGGAGGACGGTCGTGACTGGCATGATAGTAGAGAAATGACAATGACGGTGACAGGAACTAATTTCTTCATTTTGTGACGGATTTAATGGTTTTTCACAATTTACGAAATAATACACTGAACCGGAGAATTTTGTTTAATAAATTTTGAGATGTGAATTTTTTGTTGCAGCTCAAGTGGGCAGGCGAAGAGGTATTCACCTCGGAAAAACGGGCATTAATGACCCCATTAATCCTACATTAATTAATTGTTAAGTTTCTTTCTTTTTTTTGCTATTTTTACGCCTTCTGTTTACTAACACAATTGGAATATGAGAATTCGGAACAAGGTTTTTGGTAGTATGGCAACTTTGACAACTGGACTGTTTTTGTTGTTTTCCGGCTGTAAATCGCCCGAGGGATATGGCGGATCGTCCTCGATCTCAGGGAAGATCATTACGGAGTACTACAATGACGACTACTCATTGTTTATCAGGGATGAACCCTCGGTGGACGAGGAGGTGTTTCTTCTGTTTGGTGATGATGAAAATGTTGGGGACCGTGTGGTAACCAGTATGTCGGGATCATTTGAGTTCTCCTTCCTTCGTCCGGGCAATTATACATTGTATTACCGGGGTGAAGATACCACTACCCTTCTTCGTGAACAGGTGCCGGTGCGATTTGATGTTGATTTGAAGGCAGGAGAAGATATTGACCTCGGGGAGCTAAAGGAGTTTGCTTCGCTTGATTTTGATGATGGTACAGCGAAGATCTATGGAGTGATCATGCTGATCAATTACAAGAATTCTTCCGAGTATCCGTTTCTGGAGATCAAGGATACATCCTTCGCCCAGGAGCATGAGGTATACCTGACCTATGGCACTCATGCGTTCGATTATGAGCGGGTCCGGACAGATTATAAAGGCTATTTCGAATTCAGGGATCTGATTCCCGGCGATTATGAGATAGTTACATATTCTGAAGATATAGAAGGCGGTACAGCAGACATACCGAAAATATCGGAAGTTACCATTACTGAGCTGGACCAGGAGGTTGACCTGGGTGTGATTTATATTGAACAACTTTAATTGTGTGTAGAATGAGAAGTAGAAAAGTTTTGGCATTGCTGCTCTTATGCATCTTACCGTTTGCCTCCCATGCCCAGGGGCGGAAAACAGTTGAAAAAAACAAGATCGTTCAGCAGACCGTGTATGAATATTTTGTTGCCGAGGGACTGAGCAAGCCGGTGGTGGAGGAGATTATTAATTATGACGAAGAGGGAAATGTAATTGAGCACCAGGTGTTTAATAAATACGGTGAATATAAATCGTGGCAGAAATTCAGGTATGACGAAGATGGGAACAAAGTAGAAGAGACCATCCTGGATGGCAATGGAAACCAGGTGGAACGATTCGAGTGGATCTACAAAGACGACCTGGTTGTTGAGAAAAGGTATTATGACGACAGGGACCGGCTGGCCAAGAGAAAGGAGTACAGATTCAGTTACAGGAAAGAATAGGCAATATAAAAGATGAGCAGTTTTTATTATTTTTTTTGCGGAGGTATAAGGCGTATTCTTCTCCGTTTTTCATTGATAGTCTTGCTGTTTCTTACAGGCAGTTGCCTCTTTGGTCAGGAGCAGGATTTTCGTTCGTGGTGGAGTGTGGATCTTTCAAAAGACCTGACAAAAAACCTGCAGGTGGAGCTTGAGTTGGGGCAGCGGTTTCAGGATAACTCGCTCAGGTATGAAAGATCGCTTATTACTGCCGGCCTGGAATACGAATTGTTTAATGACTTTGAGATTGGTGGCGGTTACAGATATATTGTTTTCAAAGAGGAGGGAATTTTCGATTCGAAGTTCAGAATACATGGAGATGTTAGTTATGAAATTTCTCCGGGCTCCTTCTCATTTCAGCTCAGAGAACGCATTCAGTATGGCTTTCAGGATTTCGTTACATTGGATGATTACAGGGCAAATAACCTCACCAGCAGGAGCAGGTTCAAAGGAGAGTATGATATTTTTGCCTCCCCATTCACATTGTTTGCCAGCTACGAGCTGTTTCTCGGGCTCAATACCTCTTCGGGCCTGCAGGTCCGCGATCACCGTTACCAGGCCGGGGCGGAGTATAAACTCTCCATGCGGAGCGACCTGGAGTTACGCTATCTCTTTAACAAGGAGGCCAACCGGAAAAACCCGTTAAACGCCCATGTGATCGTGATCAGCTATGCCTACAGGTTGTAAGCATGTGGCCATTAACAGGGAGCTGAAAGATGCTGCCATAGAAATTCCATTTCCACAGCGCGACCTTCATATCAGGTCGGTAGATCCCAAAGCTGGTAAACAGATGAAATAGCCTTCCCATTGACGGGAACCGATTGCTCCATCATGGGCTTTTTTCAACCCATCGGCGGGCATTCACAAAGGCCTCCACCCATGGGGTTACCTCATCGTTCTTCCTGTCGGCAGGATAGTATCC
>CAYOVC010000008.1:0-19634 GCA_964407305.1 uncultured Bacteroidaceae bacterium
ATTCAGGATCAGGACCTGGATCAGGATCACAATTACAAAGCGGATCATATTTCTTGCAAACAGTCTAAGCATTAGTTCAGGTCTGATTCCAGTTTTAGCTGTTCTTCCTGGAGATTATTGGTTATTATATTGACATGAAACAGGCGTTGATAATCGGTGCCCAATTCAACGTTGATCTGGTAAAAGTTACCATCTCTCAGTTCGAGATTTTTTATGGTGCCGACAAACAGTCCTTCCGGAAAAATGGCGGAATAGCCGCTTGTTACGATTGTGTCGCCTGGTTCCGGCCGGGCATGAAAAGGTATTTCATTCAGCACTGCCAGCCTGTGGTCTTTACCCTCCCATTGTAATATACCGGTAAAGTTATCTTTTTTTGTCTTGGCACTCAACCTGAAATTGCGATTGATTACCGGTATAACTGTTGAGAAGTTTGACGAACTTGCCAACACGATTCCAACGGTCCCCTCTTCACTGATCACGGCCATATCCGGCGAGACACCCTGCTTACTTCCTTTGTCGATTGTCAGATAATTAAACTGTTTGTAAAAGCTGCTCTGAACAACACGTGCAGGGGTATAGTGATAGGGATGAATGGTACTGTCGATAAGCATTGAATCGAAACAAGTTGCAGTTAGTTGTTCAATTCTGTTTCTGAGGTTGGCATTTTCCCCGACCAGTATTTCATTGTTCTCCTTCAGGTGAAGGTACTCCCTGCCACCTTCAAACAGTTCATAGATTCTTCCGGATATTTCCCTGTTGGCATTGACAAGAACAGATTGCTGATATGCGTTATGATTGCTTAGAAGTAGCAGTGCAAGGACTTCTAAAAAAATGAAGACCAAAACGTAGTGATACTTTTTAAGCAGCCATAGAAGCGCGTTCATCATCTATTTCATCAGGAATGGAAATTTGCCGATATTTTTCAGAGCGATTCCGGTTCCTCTTGCCACAGATTGCAGTGGATCTTCAGCGATATGGAAAGGGATGGATATTTTATCACTCAATCTCTTATCCAGTCCCCGGAGAAGTGCTCCTCCACCGGTAAGGTAGACTCCCCTTGCAACGATATCGGCATAGAGCTCAGGGGGAGTTTGTTCAAATACGGATAAAACAGCTGTTTCAACTTTCGACAGGGATTTATCGAGGCAGTGGGCAATCTCCTGGTAGGAGATGGGTATTTCAATCGGCATGGCAGTCATCAGGTTGGGTCCTCTCACATTGAAGTCGGTAGGCGGATCCGCCAGCTCGGGCAGTGCCGAACCAACCTGTATCTTGATCTCTTCAGCGGTTCTTTCACCGATCTTGATATTATGCTGGTGGCGCATATAGGTTTGAATATCATTTGTAAAACCATCACCCGCAATCCTGATCGACTGGTTACATACGATCCCTCCCAGTGCAATGACGGCAATTTCGGTTGTACCGCCGCCGATATCCACTACCATACAGCCATCGGGTGCCTCTACATCCAGTCCGATGCCGATGGCTGCAGCCATCGGTTCATAGATCATGTATACATCACGTCCCCCTGCATGTTCCGACGAATCACGTACTGCCCTGATCTCCACCTCAGTGCTGCCCGAAGGGATACAAACAACCATTTTTAGTGAAGGGGTAAACAGTTTCTTTTTCTGGTTGATCATTTTAATCATTCCCCTGATCATCTGTTCTGCCGCGTGAAAATCAGCTATAACACCATCTCTCAGGGGCCTGATGGTTTTTATATTTTCATGGGTTTTGCCGTGCATCTGCCGTGCTTTTTCCCCGATAGCAATAAGCTTTCCTGTATGCTGGTCGATGGCCACGATGGAAGGTTCGTTCACAACCACCTTATCATTGTGTATGATGATTGTGTTTGCTGTACCAAGGTCAATCGCCAATTCCTGCTGAAATGAAAAGAATCCCATCCGTTTTTCCTTAAATGATTAATGTTTAAAATGTCTGAAACCAGTTATAACCATGCTCATTTCATGATTGTCGCAATAGTCGATCGAATCCTGGTCCTTAATGGATCCACCAGGTTGTATAACCGACGTGATACCTGCTTTTTTTGCGATCTCCACACAATCGGGAAAGGGGAAGAACGCGTCTGATGCCATCACTGCCCCATTCAGGTCGAATTGAAAGTGCCTGGCTTTGGCGATCGCCTGTTCCAGGGCATCTACCCTTGAGGTTTGTCCCACACCCGAGGCCAGCAACTGTTTTCCGCGCGCGAGAACGATTGCGTTGGATTTTGTGTGTTTAACAAGTTTATTTGCAAACAGGAGGTCGTCCACCTGCTCTTTTTCCGGATGAATTTTTGTAACAGGCTTGAGCTCTTCGGGAGTTTCGGTTTTTGCATCCCTGTCCTGACCGATGTAACCATTGAGTACGGTGCGGATATTTGAGGACTGAAGGGCACTGTCCTTAAGAACCAGGATGATCCTGTTCTTTTTTGCCTTCAGAATCTCCAGTGCATCATTGTCATATCCGGGAGCGATACTTACCTCGAAAAATAGCTTATTCATCTCTGCTGCAGTTGCTGCATCGATGGTTCTATTGGCAATGAGGACCCCGCCAAATGCTGATACAGGATCGCCTGCCAGCGCATCGATCCAGGCATCAACCAGGTTATCACGTGAAGCGATTCCACATGCATTGTTGTGCTTGAGGATTGCAAAGGTTGTTTCGCTGAAGTCATTGATCAGTCCTACAGCTGCATCTATATCCAGCAGGTTGTTATAAGAGATCTCCTTGCCCCACAACTGGTCGAACATGGTGCTGAAATTTCCGTAGAAATAGCCTGTCTGGTGCGGATTTTCTCCATAACGAAGCTTTCGCGATTCCGAAGCACTTATTTTAAGTGAGCTGCCCTTTCCGGCATCGAAATACCGGAATATTTCGCTGTCATAATGGGAAGAGATATTAAATGCCTCGCGGGCGAAATTTTTCCTCTCATCAATAGTTGTTTCCCCGCTTTTCTCTTCCAGTAACGTATAAAGGCTATCGTACTGGCTCCTGGATGATACCACGAGAACATCGTTAAAATTCTTTGCTGCTGCCCGTATCAGGGAGATACCGCCTATGTCAATTTTTTCAATGACCTCTGCATCTGTTGCGCCGGATCGGACTGTCTCTTCAAACGGGTAAAGATCAACGATGACCAGGTCTATTTCAGGTATATCGTAATCCTTGATATTCTTTACATCTTCATTGTTATCCCTGCGGGTCAGAATGCCACCAAAAACTTTGGGGTGCAATGTTTTTACCCGTCCACCAAGTATTGACGGATAGCCGGTGAGGTTTTCAACGGGGGTAACCTCCACACCCATTTTTTCAATAAATTGTTGGGTTCCTCCTGTGGAGTAAAGTTTCACGTTCAGCTCCTGTAATTTTTGAATGATTCTTTCAAGATTATCTTTGTAGTAGACTGAGATCAGTGCCGAACGAATTTTTCTTGTTGTGCTCATGTGCGTTTTTATAGGAATTTATTTGTAAATTTTCGCAGCTGTGAATGTACTTAAATAATACTTGATCAGCAAGTGCATATAAAGTTGAAAGTATTGTTTTATCTTGCGTTAAATTTCGATGCAAAAATAGCAATCCTTTTTCGAGTTCCTAACATTGAAAGAATGATTATTTTTAGGTTATTTTGGGAAAGCCTGATGATGGCGATCCAGACATTTCGCGGTAACAGGCTTCGATCTGCTTTGACGCTACTGGGAATTACCATTGGTATTTTTGCTATTATTTCAGTTTTTACTGCTGTTGATTCACTTGAAATGAATATTCGGGAGAGTGTATCTGCTCTTGGAGACGATGTTGTGTACATTCAGAAATGGCCCTGGGGATCCGAGGATGGAGAGGAGGAGTATGCCTGGTGGAAGTATTTGAACCGACCAGTGGTGAATCTATCGGAGAATGACTATATCAGGCGCTATTCCAAACTTGCCTCAGCATCATGTCTTGTAGCAACATCGAGGCGTACAGTCAGGCATTTGAATAACTCCGCCTCTGATATCACCATCATGGGAACCACAGAGGGTTTTCAGGATATCAGGTCATTCGAGATTGAGCAGGGGAGGTATTTTTCACCTTTTGAAGTGGCTGGAGGGCGCAATATTGCAGTGCTTGGATCGGACCTGGCAGCAGATCTTTTTGACAATGAGGATCCCGTGGGAAAAGAGATTAAAATAGGAGGCTTCAAGGTGGTGGTTATCGGGGTGACCCGCAAGGAGGGGAAGGGTATTTTTGACGACAATAGCCTCGATGAGCAGGTCCTTTTACCAATTAATTTCATGCGGAATATGGTTGATATAAGACGCGAAAGTGCCAATCCGCAAATATGGGTACAGGCCAAACCCGGAGTTTCTTTAGAGGAGCTGTCGGATGAACTGACATCTCTTTTACGATCGGTACGCAGATTAAAACCGCTGGACGATAATAATTTTGCCTTGAACCAGACCAGCCTGATCACCAATCAGCTTGACCAGGTTTTTAAAGTAATCAATGCCGCGGGTTTTTTTATCGGGATATTCTCCATTCTTGTCGGTGGTTTCGGCATTGCCAATATCATGTTCGTTTCGGTGAAGGAGCGGACAAACATTATTGGTATTGAGAAGGCGGTCGGCGCAAAGAATTATTTCATACTTATGGAGTTCCTGATTGAATCGGTGATCCTCTCCCTTGCAGGCGGGGTAGCCGGACTCTTAATGATTGCTCTGCTGACAGTCGTTATCAATCTTACAGGTGATTTTACCTTGTACCTGACCACGGGAAATATTTTACTGGGTCTGGGTATCTCTTCTTTGATTGGACTTGTTAGTGGATTTGCACCTGCGCTTCAGGCTGCCAGGATGAACCCGGTGGAGGCGATCAACACCACATTTTAGGACTTTAGATGATAAACACATCGTACAGGACCCTTCCCATCAGGAAATAGATGAATAGTCCCATTATATCGTTGGTCGTGGTTATGAATGGTCCGGTAGCCAGGGCAGGGTCCAGTTTTAGCCGATTGAGCACAAGGGGGATCAACGTTCCGAATATGGCAGCAAAAATGATCACTACAAAAAGTGAGATGCTCACTGTATAGGTGAGTGCCAGTCCTTCAGACACGATCAGGTTAAAGATCAGAAGCAATACTGCAAGAATGATTCCGTTCATGACTGCCACAAAGAACTCCTTCACCAGTTTTTTGAAGGTACTTTCAAGTCCGAGGCTGTTGCTTGCAATGGCCTGTACAATGATCGCAGAGGATTGGATCCCCACATTTCCGGCCATCGCAGCTATCAAAGGAATAAAGAATGCCATCTCCGGGTTCAGTTTAATATCATCTTCAAAATTTGAGATCAGGGCAGCGACCAGCACTCCGCCGATCAGTCCGATGATCAACCATGGAAGCCTTGCACGTGAGAGCCGCAATGGTGAGTCGGTAGTCTCAACATCTGATGAGATACCGGAGGCCATCTGGTAATCTTTTTCAGCTTCGTCCCTTATTACATCCACAATATCATCAATGGTGATTCTTCCCAACAACCGGCCAATGCTGTCGAGTACCGGTAAAACAACGAGGTCGTATTTTTCCATGATCTGTGCGACCTCTTCAGAGGGGGTATCGGTTCTCACAGTTTCTACATCTTTTTCATAGATCTCTTTTATGATCGTGCTACCTGTGGCCATGATCATTGCCTTGAGTGAAACGATCCCCTGGAAGATGTTGTCATCGTTGACCACATAGACATAATAAAGCTCATCAACATCCTCTACCTGTTTCCTCATCTCCTTCAGGCAGGTTGTCAGGCTCCAGTTTATATTGACCCTGACAAGCTCTTTGGCCATCAGACCGCCAGCTGTGTTTTCATCGTACGACAGCAGGTCGACAATATCCCCGGCCTGCTCAATATCTTTCAGGTGCCTGAGAACCTCCTGCTTTACCGGTTCATCCAGATCTGCAATAACGTCTGCCGCATCATCAGAATCCATATGATGAATGAACTGACTGGCAATCTCCTCGGCCGGCAGGATTCTCAGAAAACGTTCCCTGTCATCTTCTTCAAGTTCCACGAGTACGTCTGAGGCCACTTCGGGATCAAGGATCATGTAGAGGTACTTTGCCTCCTCTAAGCTGAGCTCTTCGTAAATCTCTGCAATATCGGCCGGGTGCAATTCGCTCATCATGGAGAGGGCAGCTTTCTCGTCTTTGGCCTCGATAATCGCTCTCAACTCGCTGATAAATTCTCTGGTTAATTCCAGTTTCATGACTCTGCACTTTTCTGACGGGACCGCATCCCTGATTCGACAAAGTTTGTTAATTCCACAAATTCGCTGACTTCCAACTGTTCCGCTCTTTTTGAAAGCAACGGATTTTCATTTTCCAAAGGTAGCAAAATTGTCTTTAAAGCGTTGCGTATCGTTTTCCTGCGTTGATTGAAAGCGGCTTTTACAACTCTGAAAAAAAGCGGTTCATTGCATTCCAGTTTGATGGTGCTGTTCCTTGTAAGTGTAATAACGGAGGAGGTCACCTTCGGTGGAGGAAAGAATGATCCGGGTTTAACATTAAACCTGTGTTTTGTCGTGTAATAGGCCTGTAGAAGGACAGAGAGGATTCCGTACGTTTTTGATCCGGGTGGGGCCACAATCCTGTCGGCCACCTCTTTCTGTATCATGCATACCACTGACCGGACATAGTTCCTCTGCCCGAGCACCCTGAAAAAAATCTGACTTGAAATATTGTACGGAAAATTGCCGATGATATGCAGTTGATCCTGATGAAAGATCCTGTCGTCCATTTTCAGGAAGTCCTCTATCACCAGGGTATGCTTCAGTTGAGGGAATTTAGCCTGGAGAAAAGTGGCCGATTCACGATCAATTTCAACAGGAATAAGCTTTGCTATCTCTTCCTGAAGCAGAAAGCCCGTAAGGATCCCTCTCCCCGGGCCTATCTCAATTACCACCTTCTCACCGGTTTCGGGGAGCAGTTTTACGATCCTTTCTGCGATTGAAGGATCGGTAAGAAAATGCTGTCCAAGGTGTTTTTTCGGATGTACCATGCAGATAAAGGTGGATTTTTTTACCGGCGCAATTTATAAATATTAAATTTGAATTTTACTGAAACAGTGCTTATGAAGTACGATTTTGATAAAATCATCGAGCGGCGGGGTACCGATTCCGTTAAATATGACATTCTAAAATCACTCTACGGCAGAGATGATATTATTCCGATGTGGGTGGCAGACATGGATTTTGAAGTGCCGGACTTTATCAGGGAGGCAATTATTCAGCGGGCCGGGCATGCAGTATACGGTTATACAGTCCGGCCAAAGCGTTTTTATGAGACCATTGCCGGCTGGCTGTCATTAAGACATGGATGGGAGGTGGATCCCGGTCATATCGATTTTAGTCCGGGAGTTGTTCCCGCACTGGTACTCTCAGTGCTTGGGTTTACTGAGCCGGGCGACAAGGTCCTGGTACAATCCCCTGTTTATTTCCCATTTTTTTCATCCATTGAGAATCACGGCAGGAAGCTTGTAAACAACCAGTTGGTTGATGAAAAGGGCAGGTACAGTATCAATTTTGAGGAGTTGGAACAGCAGTTCAGTGATGGAGTAAAGATGATGTTGTTTTGTCATCCCCATAACCCGGTGGGGAGGGCCTGGACAAGGCAGGAGCTTACAAGGCTGGCTGAGCTGGCAGTAAAATACAATGTGCTTATTATCAGTGATGAGATACATTCCGACCTGTTACTTTTTGGCCATCGGCATATCCCCCTTGCTACTATTAGTGAAGAGGTTGCTTCGAAAACCATCACCTGCATTGCACCAAGCAAGACATTTAACCTGGCGGGGCTACATACTTCAGCCGTGGTGATCGAAAATCCGGATCTGAGGAGGAGGTATAAAAAAACTTTGGAGGAACTTCATATGGGTGGCGGCAATCTGTTTGGATTTGTTGCATTGGAGGCTGCCTACAGACATGGTGCAGAATGGCTGGAGCAGTTGATCGTCTATCTGGAGAACAACGTTCTTATTCTGAAGGATTTTCTCGAAAAGGAGTTGCCTTTTATAAGGGTTTCTCCCCTGGAGGCAACGTACCTGGCCTGGCTCAATTTTGAGTCGCTGGGTCTGGATGATAAGGCATTATTTAAATTCATGACCGACAGGGCAAAGATTGGTTTCATTGATGGTCCGCGATTCGGCGCCGGGGGAAAAAATTATATGCGTATAAATATTGCCACCCCACAAGCGGTACTGGAGAGTGCTCTTCAACAGTTGTCGGTCGCTATCAGGGAGAATTTTTCGAAAAAGTTGTATATTTAACCACCGCATCAGCAAATGAGAAGAGGAAAATCCATATTGATCCCTGCATTGGTTTACAGCGCCTTTCTGCTTTTATTTCTTCTGCTGATCTATTTTTACAGGGGAACAGAAGGAGCCGCGTTTGTGCTGCTTGTCTCAGGAGCCATTCTGCTGGTCCTGGCAGGTATTACCGGGTTTGTTATCTACGTGTACTTCCCACTATCTCATTTGAGGGACCAGGTGAAACTCATTTCTCTGGATGAACCGGTAAGTGGCAGCAGAGGACCAAAGATTTTTGAATTCAAGGAGTTGGATGAGGCGATGCTGCAACATTTAGTCCGGCTGAAAGAGGTGGCGCATGTAGCCAATGATCTGGCAGAGGGAAAAACTGAAAATGAATTTGAAGCAGCAGGGGGTCAGGATGAAATCGGACAGGCCATCCTTCGGCTGAAAGAGAGCATTATTCATTCGAAGCAGGAGGAGAATAATCGAAGAAGATTGGATGAACAGCAAAACTGGGCATCGAATGGTTTGGCCCGATTTGGCGAACTGCTCCGGGATTTTGAGCAGCAGAAGGAGGAATCTTCAAATGTATTTATCAGGGAATTGGTAAAGTATACCGGTTTTGAGATCGGAGTACTTTTCCTGGCAGATAAAACTACTGAAGGTGAGCAAATGCTACAGCTTACCGGTGCGTATGCTTTTGACCGGGAAAAGCAAGCTCACAAAACATTTGGTCCGGGTGAAGGATTGGCAGGCCGTTGCGCTATTGAAAAGCAGACGATCCTGATCACAGATGTACCCCCGGATTATATCCGGATCCGTTCCGGGTTGGGAGAGAACCGGCCCTCTGCGATCCTGCTGGTTCCTATTATCTACGATGAAGATGTACTGGGTGTCATTGAGCTTGCAACATTCAGTGAAATTGAGCCTTATAAGGTCAGTTTTCTTGAGTCGCTTGCAAGAAGCTCAGCACCTGTTCTGTCGAAATCGATTACAACAGGCAGGTAAATCATATTTTTTTAAAATTTCTGATCTTGCCCCATGACAGGATGATGACCCCTGCGATGGTAATGATTCCTCCAAATACCTGTAACCAGGTAGGCAGAATTGAGAGGTAGATCATGGAGCCGATAAGCACAAACAGGCCACGAGTCGCCTGGATGATCATGGTACGTGAAGCTTCGATGTATTTCAGTGCCGAATACTGTGCCAGTCCGGTAAGAAAAGGGCCAAGCATCGATCCGGCGATGGTATTGAAGATCGCGGTCCCCGGGACAGCCAGGCTCTCCTGCCGCACCAGAATGGCGATCACCGCGAAGGTAAACAGGAAAACCACCCTGTTGATGGTTAGTATGGCCGGATGTATTTTTTTGATATTTTTTTTTGCAAAGACGATACTGGTTGAGAGGAAGAGGGAGGAGACCAGGATCCAACCGCTGCCGTTGCTGAAAAACTGGGCAACAGTCATATCGCGTGTATAGGTGATCATAACCACCCCACCGATTGTCAGCAAAATACCGATGGCTTCAAACGTGTTGAACCTCTCCCCAAGGTACCTTATCCCGAACAGGGTGACAAAAATGGGGGTGGCGTTGGAGAGGAACGAGACGACTGCCGGGTTTTCGGCCAGTTGGATGGCCAGAAAAAGCGTCAGCGCCGAACCCAGCTCAAGCACTCCGATCACCATGAGGTTGATCCTGGAGCGTTTTTCAAGTTGGGGAACCTTCCGGATCAGTCCGGAAGAAATCATGAATGTGCCTGTCCAGATCAGGGCGAATGTAAACCAGTAGAACTGGAACTGGAAGAAATTCATCTCCAGCAGTGCCGCCTTTGAAAAGACATAGACGTTTGCCATTCCCAGTGTTGCCAGGAATGCGAGTCCGATGCCTTTTGCTGCCGGATTAAGGTTGATTAAAAATTTTAACATAAGAACAGACCAGAAGATTATTCGGTCTTAAAACATTTGTCTGCCTACATTGTTCGTTCGGTTATTCCAGCCGTTCCCTGATTGCTTTTGTCTCTGCTTCAAAGCCCGGTTTTTCGAGCAGGGCAAACATATTTTTCTTATAGGCCTCCACGCCTGGTTGGTCGAAGGGATTTACTCCGAGCATATACCCGCTGATACCGCATGCAATCTCAAAAAAGTAGATCAGTTGTCCGAGGTACCTGGCGTTGAGCCTGGGGATTTCGATCCTGATATTCGGAACAGCGCCATCGATATGTGCCAGGGTGGTTCCCAGCTCGGCCATTTTATTGACCTGATCAATATTTTTTCCGGCAATAAAATTCAGTCCGTCGAGATTTTTATCATCGGCAGGTATCTTCACGGAATATTCACTCTCCGTTACTGAGAGTACCGTTTCGAAGAGGATCCGTTCACCCTCCTGGATGTACTGTCCCATGGAGTGAAGATCGGATGAGTTGTCGACAGCGGCAGGGAAGATTCCTTTTCCTTCCTTGCCTTCGCTTTCGCCGTAGAGCTGCTTCCACCACTCGGAAAAATAGTGCAGCTTACTGTGGTAGTTGACCAGGATCTCGATTTTTTTACCTTTCCGGTAGAGCGCATTTCTTGTTGCTGCATAGAGGGCGGCCGGGTTTTCCTCCAGGTTGGTTTTTTCGAGGCAACTTTTTTCCATTTCGGCTGCGCCCTCTACCAGCTCTCGGATATTGAATCCAGCTGCGGCAAGGGGGATCAGTCCGACGGGGGTTAGTACGGAGAACCTGCCTCCCACGTTATCGGGAATGACAAATGTTTCATATCCCTCCTGTTCGGCCAGTTTTCTAAGCGCTCCTTTATTTTTGTCGGTAATGGCTACGATCCGGCTGGCGGCTTCTTCGTTTCCTACTTTTTTAATGAGGTGCTCCTTCAGGATCCTGAAGGCGATGGCGGGTTCTGTAGTGGTTCCCGATTTGGAAATCACCACAATGGAGAAGCTGTAGTGGTCGAGCGTTTCAGCAAGTTCGTGCATGTAGTCTTCACCGATATGATGACCGGCGAAGATCATTAAAGGGTTCTCTCTTTTCCCGCTGAGCATTTCAAAGCTTCCGGATAGTGCATCGTTTACAGCTTTTGCGCCGAGGTATGAGCCGCCGATACCGATTACGATCAGGATTTCCGATTTGTTTTTCAGTCGTTCGGCACATTTTTCGATCCTGTCCATGTATTCGTCGGTGATGGCGGAGGGCAGCCTGAGCCAGCCGAGGAAGTCATTTCCCTTGCCACTGCCATTTTTAAGCTTTTCAAGTTGGACGATTGCTTCGGACCCCAGTCCCATTATCTCTGCTTCGGGAACAGATCCGAATACATTTTTTATATCGAGTTTGATCATTGAATTTTATATTTAGTGGCACCTATTTACCCTTCACTTTTCCTGTAGAACAGGGAAGCGTAAAGGTAGAAAACTTTGTTGCAAATGCGGCTCCCGGAGGCAGACTTTATTCTGCGGTTGCCCTTTTTATGTTGGTGCAACGTGATGCTGCCTCCGATTAGCGGTCCCCGGTTAGGGCAATGTTTACTATAAAGGCCGTAGATAAATATTCCGGAATTCCATGGGTCCGCCTTCCGATTGGATACAGATACTCCCTTTTGATTTTGTGGGTGATGTACCGGTGTTTTGCACCACGCCGTTTACTTTCAGCACAATTTTCTCCGGGGTCACTGTAATATCATAGCTGTTCCATTCTCCGGGTGACAGTTCAGTGCTTTCTTCAATTTTGGGGATTACTTTGAACCTATTCTCTTCAGATTCTATGATGTATACCGTATCCTTCACCGTTATTCCCGCCCCTTTGCCGATCAGCACAAAATCGCCTGCTTTACCTGCCATAAGCTGAGCCTCTATGCAATTGGGCCACAGCATATCTTCACCGGTGGTGTGGAGCAGTACACCACTGTTTTTTGGCTCTTCCAGCCATCGCCACTCAAGATGAAGTTCATAGGCATCATATTCCTCAATTGTGCGGATATAACCATTGGGAATTCCACCCACGAACAGCTTTCCATCTTCGGCGCGGAACACGGACTCTTTATCAACGCTGTCGGGCAGGAAGATGGTCCAGTTGTTAAGGTTCTCACCATTGAATAATTCGATTTTTTCTTCACTGCTGCATGCAAATATCGCAAGCAGAAAGGTTAACGGGATCATAAATAGGTTTCTCATTTTTTCTTGTTTTAATATTGTGATTAATCCTGTTTCAATTTTTTAGTGGTAAATAAATCCGATTTCTATGATTTGGTTTCAAAGATTCCGGTTTGTCTTCAAGCTGTTAAATTATATGGACAGTTAAAATTAGCAATAATATATGAGGTTTTGCATGATTCGGTGTTTAGTAGACCTCTTCGATAAAAGTTTGTTCTGTGA
Organism: uncultured Bacteroidaceae bacterium; assembly: GCA_964407305.1. Taxonomy (GTDB): domain Bacteria; phylum Bacteroidota; class Bacteroidia; order Bacteroidales; genus M55B112. The sequence continues at coordinate 12,641 of CAYOVC010000008.1, forward strand.
TGGGGGGACGTACATATCCCTCCTTGTTGATAGGGGGTAATTTGATCTTTTTATGGGGCACCTCCCTGTAGGGGATCAGGGATAGCAGGTGCAGGATGCAGTTGAGCCGTGCCCTTCTCTTGTCGTCTGCATTCACGACATACCATGGTGCTGTTTTGGTGTCGGTATAGGCAAACATCTCATCCTTGGCTTTCGAGTATTCGACCCAGCGGGTTCTTGATTCCAGGTCCATCGGACTGAATTTCCAGCGCTTCAGCGGGTCGTTGATTCTTTCGCGAAACCGTTTTTCCTGCTCCTCGTCACTTACAGAGAACCAGTATTTAATGAGGATAATGCCAGAATGGATCAGCATCTCTTCAAATCTCGGACAATTTCTGAGGAAATCCCAGTACTCTTCATCGGTGCAGAAGCCCATGACCCGTTCAACACCGGCCCTGTTGTACCAGCTGCGGTCGAAGAGCACCATCTCACCGGCGGCAGGAAGGTGTGCAACGTACCGCTGAAAATACCATTGTGTTTTCTCTTTTTCTGTGGGAACGCCCAGGGCAACGACACGACAGATACGGGGGTTCAGGCGCTGAATAATTCTTTTGATCACCCCACCTTTTCCAGCTGCATCCCGGCCCTCAAATACAACCACCACCCGCATGTTTTCTTTCTTCACCCATTCGTGCATTTTTACCAGTTCCAGCTGTAGTTTTTCGAGTTCTTTAAAATAATATTTCTTTTTCAGTCTGCCGGTTTTAGTTTCCGGATGCTTTGATTTGGTTGTTGAATGTTTGTCAGACATTGGTTGTATGGTTATTCAGTTAGGATGCTCTGAATTTTATTTACTGTTGAGCCAGCATATTTCTCTCACGGATGCGGCGTTGCAGGAGTGCGCTATAATCTTTAGAGGCCCTGTTCCTATATTTTCCCCATGCGTCACCAGCAATAGTATAGGCTTTGTCAAGGTCTCCCAATATTTCATAAACAATAGCCAGGTTGTGTGATGCCCGCCCCTTTGTTTTTCTGTGACCGTGTTCAATGGCTAACTGGAATGCTGCGATGGCTGCCTCCCAGTTGTTCACCTCCATCATCCTGGCCCCTTCAGCCATTTTCGGGTCACGCCTGGAGCGTTTGTAGTAATCGCGCTTTGCCCTGATCCAGAAAGGGGAGACGCGTTTGCCGTAGATGGTTCCGGCAGTGTAGCCTGCTCGCTTCATCGCATCATCATCGTTCAGGGCGTTCAGTACCAGGAGCCCCGGATCGCCTTCTGAGGGTGGGTGGCTTTTACCGATCCCGTGAAAAAACTGAAACTCATCGATGATGGTTCGTGCCGACGGATCGTATAACCGGAACCCAACTTTAACCTCTGCGGCATTGCTGATATATTGCCTGCTGAATATTTCCAGTGAAAGCAGGGCATCCACGCGGTGCTCACGACAGATCCTGTTCACTTCGATCCAGTGCATTGGCTCCGGAAAATCCACTGAAGAACCCTTTCTCTTTTCAACGATTCCCGTTATAACCGGACTGTACCTTTTCTGCGCTCCCAGCTGGTCAAAAACCCCATCGATACAATGTTTTGATAACCGGTCGGCTTTTCCTGAGATAGCCGACATAAGCCCTTTCTCAAGGGCATTCACCACTTCGTTTTCTGAATGGCTCCTGTCGATGATTGCTATGGATTCGATATTCTGCGGCAGATTCACTGCTGCAGGGACCATGATATCGAAATAGATGGAGGGAGCTCCTAGCAGCAGGAAAAGGCTGGCAAGAAGGAGTGTTCTGGTTACAGTTCTTATAGCAGGATTGTGTATCATTGTTTTAAATATATGATTGTTGCAGTTGATCTTGCCAGGTCACTTTTTTCCTGACGGAAAAATTAATTAACATGGCTTGTTTCAATATTTCATGCAATTTATATTATTTTTCGAACCTGGAATAATCCGGGTCAAACAATTATTGTGGTACCTGGTTTCCAGCAGGTGAAACAGAAATTACAATGGTGCAATAACAAGCTTTAAATAAAGTACTTAAAAGATGAAAGCTGTATACATAGAAGGTTATGGAGGTGTTAAAGAACTCGTTTACGGAGAATTTACCGATCCGGTACCAGGAAACCGGGAGGTTCTGATCCGCGTGGCTGCGGCCTCGGTCAACCCGGTCGATTGGAAGATACGAGAAGGGAGGCTAAAGATTATCACGGGCAAGAAATTTCCCATGATCATGGGGGTGGAGCTTGCCGGACGTATTGTTTCCGTGGGAAAAGATGTTGGAGATCTCAATCCGGGCGACCGGGTATTTGCCGGATTGAGTTATAAGGGGGGTGCTTATGCCGAACTTGTAACGGCGGATCGCAACAAGGTCAGCAGGATTCCTGATGAATTGCCTTTTATTGAGGCATCAACACTGGCTATAGCCGGGGTAACAGCTTTACAGGCGATGACCCTGCATTACCGCCTTGGACCCGGTGATGAGGTGCTGATCAACGGCGGATCGGGTGGATTGGGAACTTATGCCATACAGATCGCAAAGGTATTTGGCGCAAGGGTTACAGCAGTCTGCAGTGAGCGGAACATTGAGCTGGTTAAGCGCCTGGGTGCAGATGAGGTGATTGATTACAACAGGGAGAATTTCAGGGAGAGGAAAAATGCTTTTCATCTGATCATAGATGCTGCTTCGAATGCCTCTTTTTCCGGAACCAGGCAGTGCCTGAAACGGGGGGGCGTATTGATCAAACTGAATCTTTCAGTTGGTTCCTTTCTTACAGGTCTTTGGTCGAAGCTGTTCATGAGCAGGAAAATGAAGGTGATTCTTGTGAAGAACCGTACAGAAGATGTTCAATGGATGATGCACCGGATCACTGAAGGAAAGATAAAAGTGGTTCTTGACAGAACCTATCCGCTAAGTGAGGCCGCCATAGCCCATGGGTATAGCCAGAGCGGCAGGGCACGCGGTAAGATTGTACTTGTTGTTGATGAAGAGATGGTAATTACTGAACAGCCAGCTGAATAGCTGAATGAAGGTCAGGGGATTTTAGGCAAGGGGCGCCGGGTCTTTATTTCGTAGCGCTACCGCGAAGCATTGCAGGCCCCCTGTTCTAAGAAGAACTGTTTTTGAGGTTTAGCAACCCTGGTTCTATTTGGTGCCAAAAAGCCGGTCACCTGCATCACCCAGTCCGGGCACGATATAACCATTTTCATCCAACTGCTCATCCAGGGCTGAAAGGTAGATGTCCACGTCGGGATGATCCTTTTCAATTCTTTTTACGCCTTCAGGGGCCCCGACAATGCATACCAGCCTGATCTGTTTGGCGCCCTGTTTTTTGAGGTATGTGATGGTTGCAGAGGCACTTCCCCCGGTGGCAAGCATCGGGTCGAGGATCATAACAACAGATTCGGTAATCGAGGGGGGCAACTTGGCATAGTATTCATGTGGTTCGAGGGTATCATGATCCCGGTACATTCCCACATGGCCCACCTTTGCAGTGGGGATCAGGTTTGTAATGCCGTCAACCATTCCAAGACCCGCGCGCAATACCGGTACCAGTACAATTTGGGTGGCCAGTTCATGTGTCTGACATTCACTTAAGGGGGTTTCAATCGTAGCCTCCCTGAGGGGAAGGTCGCGGCTTATCTCATAAGCCATTAATCCGGCGATCTCATCAAGTGCCTCCCGAAAATCCTTTGTTCCGGTCTCTTTTCTACGGATTTGTGTAAGTTTATGAGTAATGAGCGGATGTTCGAGAAGATGTAACATTTCTGATTGGATTATTGCCTAAAGATAGAAAAAAAACAGAGCTTGTTGATTGTTGGTTTTGCCAAACGTAATAATTTGAACTATCTTGTCGGGGGAACGGAAGAGCCAGGGGGCGATCTGCACGAATTGAAGAAACAAAAGAGTATAGAGATGATAAAGCTACACGTTTTTATTGCGGTAATGATGCTGTGCAATGGTATACATGCGCAGGAGTGTCCGAATCCTTCCGGGATACCTGAGGGATTCATGGTATTGTTTAACGGCAGGGATTTTACCCATTGGGAAGTTCCGGAGGAAGATAATGGTCACTGGAGGGTCGTTGAGGGCGTTATTGATTACGATGCTGAAAGTGAGGCTGACGATAAGAATTTATGGTCGGAAAGTGAATACGGTGATTTCATCCTTTATGTCGATTGGCGGATCAAGGCAACACCATATAAAAATCCCAGGGTGCCGATCATCCTGCCTGACGGTAGTCACAAGCTGGACGAGCATGGCGAGGAGATCCGGATGGTTGTCCCTGATACTGACTCGGGTATATATCTCAGGGGCAGCAGCAAATCACAGGTGAACATCTGGTGCTGGCCAATTGGTTCAGGTGAGGTTTATGGATACAGGATGGATCGCAGTTTGCCCATACATATAAGACGGGGCGTAACGCCCAGACTGAATGCAGACAACCACATTGGTGAATGGAACACCTTTAGAATAGAGGTCAGGGGTGACAAGTTAACGGTCGACCTGAATGGTCAGCGTATCATTGAAAGTGCCGAACTTCCCGGGTTACCTGAAAGCGGTCGCATTGCCCTTCAGCACCATGGGGCGAAACGGGATGGCGTCTGGGTGAGCCCTCCATCGCTGGTGCAATTCAGGAATATTTTTATAAAAGAGTTGTAGGTATATGCTTGTGTGACTTTGGTAAGCCCGGGGTTTCATCGAAACACCCGGATCAAATATCAATCAACCAGGAGAGCATTGGTAAAGGGAAGGGAAAAACATCTCCATCCACAACAAGACCTGCCAGACCAAATTGGAATGCTCCGCCTTTGCTTCTGTCAAATCGAAGTCCGGGCACAATGACAGCTACCACTCCATCCTTGGCATAAATAAACGAATCGCCCACAAAGGAGACCCTTTCACTGAGTCTTGCAAATCCACCGATAGAAAACAGGGGATCGGACCATGATCTTTCCTGTTCAACTCCGGAGATATTGATGTTTAGAAAACCTCCTGAAAAATTCAGGTTCATCCGCTGGTTTCCCACTGTTACTGCTCCATAGGGAAGTAGCCCATAGGATCCAAGTGAGGCCCAGCTTCCGGTACCGGCCATGATGCCGGCACCAATACTGAGGTTGTCGATGACCTCTACAGAATATCTTGCTGTGGCAACGATCGGAACCCCGATCCAGGAGCTCATTCCGCCAATGGTGAGGTTATCGATCAGGGCCACCTGGTATTCAGCCCCGGGAAGTTGTATCATTGCATAACTGTCGCCTTTCTTCAAAGGCAAAGCATTTGCGGATAGAAAATACCGTGATGATAATATGTTATCTCCCACGTATTTTCCCTCCTTGTATTCATTTTCTTTCAATTCACGGATGGACCTGATCTCATGTTTTGGGATATAGATCTCCCCTACGTTGTCAGTCCTTATGAGAATCTCTCTTGGATCTTCCTGGATGATATACCCGGAATACTCGGTACCATCATTTTTTGTTACGAGTGACCGGGTTCTTTCGTCGACCTGGGCATTCAATGCAAGGCTTACAATCAGGAGAAGGACAGTCAGGTTGATTTGGTGTCTTTTACGTTTTTTCATAGTTGGTTTAATTTAGTTCATAAAGATAATAAATCTGCAGTCGTAATAGTTTAATTTTTAAAATTTTTCTTAAAGAAGAGGGCTTCATCTTGTTTACGACGATTTAAATTTTTGTAAAATTAACTTTTTTGTTGTCCTATGTCAAGAGAGCTCCCTGAGAAACTGGCTCCACATTCAATATTTATTATCAAAGGGTGAATTTGTTGATATCGTATTTGGTAATGTTTGTCAATTTTGATTATCTTGGCAGCTGTAAATCTTCAACCAAGCCATGGGAAAAGAGATTGATAATAGAGCGACAGTATTGTATGTAGATGATGTGCAGGCCAACCTGATGCTTTTTGAAGCCTCGTTCGGTGAGTTTTATGAAGTCGTACTTGCTGATTCCGGAAAGAGTGCTCTTGAAGTTTTAAATAACAGGGAAATTCATGTATTGGTATCGGATCAGAACATGCCCGGCATGACCGGTAATGAGTTGCTTGAGATTGTTACAAAAGAGTATCCGGATGTGATGCGGTTCATGATTACTGCATACACGGATTATGACGTGGTGGTAGATGCCATCAACAAGGGCGATCCTTACGGTTTTTTCAACAAGCCTTATAACAGGGATGATGTTAGAAAGGCGATAGACCGCTCACTGGAGGTCAGGAACCTCAGGATCCGAAACCACGAGATGCTTGAGAAGCTGGAGAGGGCCAATGAGATGATGCGTGGCCTTGACAGGTCCAAAACAAATTTCCTCTTATCGGTGACCGAAGAGATCAGAATGCCCATTAACAAGATCATGACAGCCGTACATATGATCAAGGACAAAATTGATTCCAGTGACCTGGCTGATTTACTGAGCCTACTTGATGCGTCGGTCAGAAAGCTTGAAGGTTTTTCGGACGCAACCCGGCATCTTGTCAGATTATACGATCCTGCGTTCAGGTTGAATGAAGGCTTGGTTTCACTAAAAGAGATTATTGATGTAGGGATCATCGAAAAGGGGAATATTATTACCAGCAAAGACATCAGGATTGAATTAGATGCCTCGTCAGTGGATTGCAGTATATCGGGAGAGTACGATTTACTTCAGTCAACTTTCATTTCCTTATTGGGTTTCGTTATTGATCACACGGCGGAAGGTTCAAAGATTTCTGTTGGAGTAAATGAAACCCCGCATGATGCTGTGTTAAATATACAGGGCAATGGATGTACATTTTCTGAAAAGGAGAGGGACGAATTACAATCCCTTTCATCAAACAGTGAGTCTTTTGCAGACCAGGATTTAAGGATGGAGCTACTATTAGCTGCTGAGATGATGCACGTGCACAATGGAGGTTTAAGCTTTTCAGGAAACGGAGAAGAATCGGAGATCTCCCTCATATTTAAGAAATAGCATTGTCAGGACCACAATTATTGATGAGCCATGACAGAATCCATGTT
>CAYOVC010000009.1:0-5257 GCA_964407305.1 uncultured Bacteroidaceae bacterium
TGATCGCCCTCTTCGGAGTGCTTTTCCTGGCAGACATGTGGCCCGTGAACAAAAGGTTTCTCAATGATAGCGCTTTTGAACCCAAATCCAGGGTTGTTCAACCTTACAAAGCCACCGCGGCCAACCAGGCAATACTGCAGTCGCAGGGTCTGAATGAACGGGTTCTCAACCTCACAACCAGCCCCTTTCAGGATGCACAGACCTCCTACTTCCATCAGTCTATCGGTGGATACCAGGGGGCCAAAATGAGAAGATACCAGGATCTGATCGATACACGCCTGATGGATGAAATATCTATACTGGCAGGCGCCCTTCAAAGTCAGGACTTCGGCACCATCGACTCCACCTTCAGGGAGTTGAATGTAATAAATATGCTCAATACAAAATATGTGATCATCAACCCCGATGGAGCTCCACTGACCAATACAAGCGCTATGGGGAACAGCTGGTTCGTAAATGAAGTTGTCATTGCAGAAGATGCTGATGAAGAGCTGGATAAACTCATTGGCCTTGATATTCACACCACTGCTGTAACAGACGAAAAATTCAGCAGTTATTTTGAGGAATCCACTTTTACCGGCAGCTTGTCCGATCAAATTGTATTAACAGATTATCTCCCCAATGAATTAACATATTCGGCTTACGTTGCGAATGAGCGGCTGGCTGTTTTTTCTGAAATCTATTATCCAAAAGGTTGGGAAGCATACATTGATGGAGAGCCCGTTGAGCATGTCAGGGTCAACTACCTGTTACGCGGCTTAGTGGTTCCCCCGGGCGAGCATACGATCGTTTTTAAGTTCAGGCCAAAAAGCTATTATAGCGGAGAGAAAGTATCCCTGGCTGGTTCTTTGGTTTTAATCCTCCTGCTTTTGGGAGCACTTTTTTATGAATACATTAACAGGCGCTTAAAATCAGTATCTTCGTAACCAGCGGTATCTCCTGGCATCGTCGCCAAATTTAAAGGAGAGGGACAGCTCGTGTGTTCCATAGTTAAACCGTTGCATCGAACTGAATGAAACATCGAAGGCATAACCGATAAAGAGTCCTTTGCTACGCACTCCCAGCAAAGAGATCATGCTGCCATCGGTCCTGAATGCCAATCCGGCCCATAGATGATCCATCATGTACAATTTTACACCTAAATCGACCTGGGGTATCCACTGCTCCGTGGTCTTCAGCAAGATATTGGGCTCAATGTCCATTTTTTCCCCCACAGGAAATCTATATCCTCCCATCAGCCAGTAATGACGTAGCACCCGGATATCCCCGGCATTTCCTCCGATATTAACCTTCGATTGAAATATATTATTCAAACTCGCCCCGATAAAATAATTGGTATTGGTCCAATACATCCCTACATCCACATCGGGAATATACCCCACGTCGCGAATACCAGCGTTCACCAGCGGATCCACATCCCTTCCGAATGTCAGGTTCTCCGCCGCGATCCTGTATTGAAACAACTTTCCTGCCAGTCCGAACGAGAGCTGATGGTTGTCCATGATTATATGATACCCATAAGTAAACTGAAGGCCGGTGCGGGCCATATTACCATTGGAGTCATTGATTATATAGGCCCCTAGTCCGACACGGCCCTTTGTACTCGGAAACAGCATGTTCCTTTCCCGCACAGGATGTCCTACAATTCTGTATGAACGTTGTAAAATCCGGGTTTGCCAGGAGGCTGAATAGGTTTGTGGGGCATCCCTGAAACCGATCCATTGCTGTCTTGTGGTTGTGTTCACGGAGGTATAGCCGTCAAATCCGGCCATTGCAGGGTTCAGTATGAATCCGTTCATCACATACTGACTGAATATAGGCAATTGCTGACAGTTTGCGGGCAACCACAACACCACCAGCAGCAATATCATCATATATTTGCTACCTCTTTTCAATCTACTACAATTGTCCGCAATTATACGCAATTAACGTATAATTGTTACATTACCGGTTATCGGGGGATCGTCATTTCCAAGGTCCAGTACAAAGTGGTAAGAGTCTACCGGAAGATCCCTTCCCCTGTATGTTCCATCCCAGGGCTCATCCGCAACATTGTTTGTATAATAGACCAATTCGCCCCACCTGTTGTAAATTCTTAGTTCTGCATCCGGATAGAGGTACATATCGTTCACTCCATCCTCATCCTCATCCAGAACCCACACATCATTCGCCCCGTCACCATTTGGGGTAAATGCATTCGGAAGGTGGAGACACGACAACCGCAAGGCGTCTATAAAAGCTGTGTCGACTAATTGACAATCGTTCCCGTCAACCACTTCGATAATAAAATCTCCGGGAGGCAGGTTGTCGAAGTAGTAGCTTGTTCCGTCATTGATAAAATAGGGCAATGTACCACCATCGATCTGAATAATAGTGAGGGCTCCATCTGCCTTTTCCTTACATTCCGCGGGTGTGGTTTCATAGTCCATTGTCAGCGGATCCGGAGCAACCAGTTCAATCTCTGTTGTGTCAGTACAACCATTAGCATCCTTAATTGCGACCACATACAACCCTTCAGGCAACCCTTCAAATATAGGCTCCGGAAGATTTTCAACCCCATTCAGTGAATAATTGTATATGGGTGATCCTGTAATTGGGGTGCCACCGACCACCGAGAGACTGATCCTACCATTTTCATTGCCCTCACAGAGGGGATCCCTTGCAGTATATGCAACATCCAGCGCTGCTGGTTGAACCACCATTTTTGCCGTATCGAACAAACATCCGGAAGCATCCTGACCATTCACCGAATATAACCCGGCAGGAAGATCTGTCAGCATATACCTGTTGTCATCTTCCGGACCGGTACTCCACGCAAATGTGTAGTTCAGGTCATTTCCTCCCGTTATCACCAATTCCACCGTTGCATCAGCTTCACCATGGCAGCTGATGTGTCTGCCGTTATAATCACTTCTTACAACGATTTCCGGCATTATCCGGTCGCGCTGTCCCAGGTAAATACTATCGCTCACCAGGCAATTATTTGCATCCCTTACTTCAACATAATAAGTTCCCTCGGTAACACCTGAAAGGTTCCTGCTGGTATATGAGCCTTCCCACAGGGTTGTATACCCTCCAACCCCGCCTTCAGGAGAAATCCTTATTGTACTGGTATCACCGTAACATTCGATCAGTCGCGATGGATCGGGATTCAGTACAATCGTATCGGGATGCTGCAGCTCCCATTCATAGAAGTTCTCACATCCATTTGGATCGGAAATGGTCACTGAATAGTGCCCTTCACCCAATCCGGTGACCATTGTATCGGTGGAGGATCCTGATTCGGACCAATCGTAGCTGTATGGCCTGGTTCCTCCTGAAGGCAGGAGGCTCACCCATCCGTCGCTGCCGTTGAAGCAGCTTACTTCATAGCCGTTCATGAGCGAATTGCCGGTTAAGGCAAACAGGGAATCGGGTTGAATGAGCACAGCTGAATCCAGCTCGAGGCATCCAATCTGATCGGTAATGGTAAAGTAGTACTTTCCGGCAGGAAGATCGGCTTGGTCCTTTTCAGTTTCATCACCGAGTGTTACCCCGGGAGGCGGGATCCATGCATATTCATAGATTCCCGGGGTATCTTTTGTTCCACCTCCACTGACATTGATCAGGTTAACAAATCCATCCGACCTGCCAAAACAACTAATATTATTAAATCCTGCATACCCGCTCATTACCGTGTCATACGTGATCCGGGGTGGCTGATACAATGTGATGCTCGTATCGCCCTGACAACCGAATGCATCAGTTACCTCCACAGCATAATCGCCTATACCAAGTCCGGAGAGCACACTATCGGTACTGTTGATATCTCCGCTCCAGACAAAATCATTATCCAGGTATTCCGTATGTCCACCCAGGTATTGAAGATTGATTCTACCGTCAGACTGTCCAAAGCAGCTGATATCCCAATCCCCCGGATACAGGTCGTTTGTATCACGCATAAAGGTGATGGGGTCTGGTTGGGTGATCTCAATGGCAACCAAAGAATCTGCTCCCTGACCAACACTCAAAAGGCAGCCGTTTGCATCACGCAACCAATAATAATAGGTTCCTGCGGGCATATTTTCAATGAAGCTGGTATTGGAGATCGGGGTTGTGTCTTCCGGATCGTTATACCATTTATAGGTGTAGGTGCCCTCACCTGTTCCTCCTAGGCCGAGTACTTCAAAATAACCATCCGATTCACCATAACAGGAGATATGATAATCTCCGAATTCACTGGTTACAAGCGTATCGGAACCGAGCCTGTTTGCTGGTGGGATCACGAACAACGTATCATAGCTACAGCCATAAACATCTTTAAAGGTGTATTTAAAGGTTCCTGATTTAACGCCCAGCAGATCTTCATCATATCCAACAGGCTGACCAATAAGTATATATTCCCAGAGATAATCATCGTAAAAAGCACCGGCTTTTACCCCTCCTGAAAGATCAACATAGATCTCCCCGGTCGGATCATCTCCATAGCATTGTGGACTTACGATGGAATGGTCATCTATTGCCAGGGTATCCGGCTCGGTTAGCTCGATCATATCAGAGAAGAAACACCCGATGGTATCGGTTACAAAATATTCATAAATGCCAGCAGGCAGTCCTTCGATCAAATCCTGTTGTGTCTGTTGTGTCTGCAATTGGGTGCCCTCCTCATCCTCCCAGATAATTTCATAGGTATATCTCAGGTCACCTCCCTGGGGCGTGAGTTCAATCTCGCCGTCGGATAACCCATGACAGGTGATATTAAAGAACCCCGGATCGAGAACCTTGGGGGTTTCGATTGCTGTAAGCACCGGCACGATCTTCACTTGAACGGTAGTATCAATGCCGCTGTAGCAGCCTGTCATTCCATACGCATTTTCAATGTACGGGATAAACCGGTAGTTCAGCTCCCTGATTTGGTTATCGCCATGCGAAAGCGTATTGGTGAAATTGGCAATTTCCAGGTTGTCGGATGTCGGTGTTTCTCCATTGATGATTCCCACATCACCGGTAACCTCCAGGTGGTATTTAATGGTCCCTGTAGCGAGCTGGTAGTTATTCACCTCGAACAGTACCTCGTACCCATTACAGAAAGTTGTATCACTGGTAATAAGATTATTGGATATCGCCAGGAAAATATTCGGGGTCGGGTTTACTGTAATAATTACCACCTGCTGTGGACCATTGTTACAAGAACCTGGATGTACTGGCGTGATGGTATAGGTGACCGTCTGCGGCGCATCGGTCGGGTTTACGATAAAGTCCTGTATCCTGTCACCGT
>CAYOVC010000009.1:5357-5825 GCA_964407305.1 uncultured Bacteroidaceae bacterium
AGGTGCTCGGACTCTGAAGGGTGATAGCAGTGGTGGTGCTGTCACACTGCGTGTAGTCTGCTGGTACCGGATCAATCCGGGGTGTAGGATCAACGGTAACAACTACCGTACGGCTCAGACCATCATTACAGCCATCGGGATGAACAGGGGTGATAGTATAGTTCACCGTCTGGGGCTGATCGGTGTGGTTGATCAAAAAGTCAGCGATAACATGACCATTGAGAAGACCAGTGGCACTGGCGGTGAAGCCAGTAATATCGCCAACAGAGCCGCTACCAACAGCGATATATCTAAAGGTGACCGCAGAGCCGGAAGCAAAGGTGCTCGGACTCTGAAGGGTGATAGCAGTGGTGGTGCTGTCACACTGCGTGTAATCTGACGGTACCGGATCAATCCGGGGTGTAGGATCAACTGTAACGGTAACAGTAAACGGTGTGCCCTGACAGCCATTGACACTCGGGGTGATGA
>CAYOVC010000009.1:5925-19264 GCA_964407305.1 uncultured Bacteroidaceae bacterium
TGTAGCTGTTCTCTACCGCATTACACCAGTTGGCGGTAGCATCGCTGGTGATAACAGCCGTCGGATTAACGGTAACGGTAACAGTAAACGGTGTGCCCTGACAGCCATTGACACTCGGGGTGATGATATACTCTACCAATATAGGCTCGGTGGTGCTGTTGGTAAGGGTCTCGGTGATTGTGGCACCGCTGCCGCTGCCGGTCAACGGAGTGATACCGGCTACCGCTGCCCTGGTCCAGGCAAACGTGGCTGTGCTGCTCGAACTGGTTGCCGTGTAGCTGTTCTCTACCGCATTACACCAGTTGGCGGTAGCATCGCTGGTGATAACGGGTTTTTCAATAAAATCAACAGTTACATCATCAAAATCGCTACAGGTGCCATTTGTCTCTGTCCAGCGGAAGATGTACTCTCCGTAGGTATCGACAGTTACTGTTGCGTTGGAGGTGGTGTTGTCGGGATTCCAGGAGACAACCTCCCCGGCACCAGACTGCATTGTCCATACGCCATTACCAATTGATGGAGTGGCTGAGAGGGTATATGCAAGTGAACCGCAGGTGGCGCCGTCATTACCGGCATCAGCGACAGGAGATGTAACCTCACCAATACCAACAGTAACATAGTCACCATTATTGATTGTGACACCCGCAACGGAGTACTCATTTCCCGAGACTGGGGATAGTTCATGTACTGTGGCCCCTGAGCTGAAATCCCCGTCACTATCGACAATAATATATCTAGTTACACAACCCCATGCTTCTGAAGGTGTCGGTAATTGTGTGTGATCGACCGTAACTGTAAGACTACCCGGATCACCATGGCGATCGAATCGCCAGTTCCGTCCGGTCATATAGACTGAGTCTGCCGGCGACCCAGTAGTCGCCCATGCAAGCGATCCGTTCTGATGTGCAAAGAGCAGGTAATCACCATTACCAAGTGCGGTGGCATCGGATATCTGCAGAATACCGGCCGACATAGCTGCAGGATTGGTATTTGAGGCTTCATCGCGGCCTATACCTGCAAGATCGTAATAGTGTGTTGAGCGATAATCGTAGTAGTCATGTCCGGAGGCAGAAATATCAAGATCGTACTTAACGGCGAGATAGTTTTCCGCTATTTTTTGTTCTGCACTATTAAGCAACCTATCATAAATAATAATCTCTGGTGAATATCCATCCATCCAGTAGTTCCCTGCTGAGTTTCTCCCAAGAGTAAGTAGTGATGTTGGATTTAGTATCCCTGGACTACCATCAGCGATAATAGTCTGAGACAATCCATCTAAAAACAGGCTATGCTCTCCGGTATTTGTGTGAGATGCATTAATAAGTGCGGTTACCCCTGGAGGCAATGCATCCTGGGGTGCGTCATAGTAATTATTTCCTCCCGTTGAGCAATAATAGGAATTGTGTGTTGGTCGGTAGTCTCTACTTATAGAGACATTAGTATTATTCCCCTCATCACCAATATTTATAAGATAGGAAAAATTCGTAGTGTTAGTAAAGTGAACGACAGTTATTATCGTAAAAGGCGAATTCAAGGCTCCTCCAAGACTGCCTGTCATGAAGTGGTTACTGATGGACGCAAAACTTACCACAGGAAATCCATTCAATGTGCCGGCACTATATACAGGTCGTCTGGCTAATGTACCCTGTGTAAGATCATTCCCGTTTCCTGAAAGGTCGCGCCAGGTTGCAACTCCTCCTGAAACAATATCAGCTCCTGTTATTGAATCCGCCCTCAACCATAAAATGTTGTCACTACTGTTTCCCACCCCTCCCGGACCTGTTTGAGCCGTTGCCACAGTAATAGCAACGACGAATATAAACAGGAAGCTCATGGAATATTTCCCTGCAAAAAATAACCTATATAGTTTGGCTCCGAAGCTCACAATAAATTTTTATACTATATCACTTACAAAAGAGTTGTTTTTCCAACAATTTGGGTCCTTCACCAATTTGCTATCTTTTTCCATTTTAAAATCAGATGCTTTAACATGTAGCTATCAATATCATACTTCCCTAAAGAATGAATGATCGGAGACTAATCCTGACAAGGAAGAAAGATAGGATAAAGCTATTGGATTTCTGTAATTGCATGGGGTCATATTCTCAACCAATTTTAAAGTGTTTTCGTGAATCTCTTTAAGCATATTTTCAAATCCTTGCAATTAACAGGTTCATATCACTATGTATACGGTAAAAATACTGTAATAGTTGCTTCTAAATTAATAAAAATGAGGAAAGAAAAACCGGTAACTTTTAACCAAATATGGTCCTGAGAACATCAATGGAGTTCAGATCCTTTATTGAGGGATGGTGGCACCGGTAAAAATGCAGCAATGAATCCAGGAATAGATTTCTCTGATCATGGTTGCTAAAGAGCTGATCAACTGAATTATAGTCGCATGAAAAAAGACTGTGCCACTGCTCTCCCAGCGTCTTTTCCAACTCCAGGTCAAGACTTTCGGGTGTTGTCGAAAACGAACCTTTCCCGGCATTAAAAAAATGACCGTTTGTCAAATAATTGTTTCTCGGATAGAATCCCAGGTACTTGGAAAGCTGGAAAAGAAACAGCAGGTGAAAAGAGGGTGAGGCAGGTACGACCCTGTCGAAAAATTGAATTGATTGTTGCAGAAAGCCAAAGAGATCGGGGTTTCGCTCCTCCTCTCGAATGGTTTTTAACAGCACTTCACTCATGAAAATGGCCTGTGCCGACTTCATAACATCCTGGCGACCGCCGGGAACCCCGCCCGCGAATGATGCTTCCCTAATCCAGTGGATCTCCCGGCTATCCCTGTAATATATATCCAGATCAAGCACATACAGTGGCTGAAACATAACGGCACGGTTGCTTTTTTTCGATTTCCGGGCTCCCTTCAAAAGGAAAGATGTTCTGCCCAACTGCTCCGTATATGACTGAACAATCAAGCTGCTGTCGCCATACCTCACGGCATGAAGAATTATAGCCCTGGTTTTCTGAAGCATCTCTCTGAATTTCCCGGTTTCAACAAAACTACAGTATATCCTTTAATGGATAAACAGAATTTTGGTCACATGTGCAGCAGTAGCCTCCCGGTTGGCCAGAAAAACCAGATAAACCCCTGTGGCCACCCGGTTTCCATTAAAATCTGTACCGTCCCAAATAGCCTGTCCACCGAAGGAACGAATTTCATTCACCAGGTTACCACCGATATCAGTGATCTTCACGGTCGTCTCAGCAACCAATCCACTGATAGCAATCGGACCATCATACGTCTCCCTCACCGGGTTGGGAAAAACTTTTACATTGGCATAATTTGAAGCTCCCTCCGTTGCTCCTCCGCGAAATGAAATGATACCCTTCTCTGTGCCAAAAAACACCTCCCCGGTTTTTCCGTTGACACAGATATCGGTAATGCTGTTTGAAAGGATCGGACTGTTACTGGTATTGAAATGGTGTACCTGTTCCTGTCCATTCTCCGAAACAAGAAACGCTCCACCCGCTGCTGTGCCGATCCATTTCCGGTTGGATCCATCGACTTCAATATCTGTAATCTTTTGCGTCTCCAACAGTGGATCCGCATAATCTGTTCCGTCATCCCTCCGCACAAGAATCTCCTGGGCAATTACCGACCCGTCGGTAAAGAGCCGTCCGGGACTATACATCACAAGGATGCCCTGGTTTGTACCCAGCCATAAATTTCCATCCAGGTCCTCAGCAAAGGAGTAAATGTCATTGGTAATTACCCTGCCATTCTTGTCAACCACACTTACCAACTCGTATTGGTCATCCTCTTCGTTCTCCAGTGTGCCGTTGAAGTTCAAAGCGAACAGGCCCCTTCCCTTGGGTAGTATCCCCCATAAGTGGCCCTCAGATGTAATGAGCAGGTCACCCAATGCATTATAATCACTTAAAATACCATCTGCCCGGAAGCTTAACCAGGTCCCATCCCTCTGTAACACAGAAATCGGTTCGGCTACACCTGTATTATTCATCCATAGATTGTTATCCCTGTCAAATGCCAGTCCGCCAACCCGTATATATTTTCCACCCGGCAGAATACTCTCCAATGTGCTGTTCGTTTCGTTATATACCGTTGGTGGCAATCCTTCATGGTATTCAATCAATCCATAGCCCCACGAAGCGGCATACAGGCGTTCCGGATCCTCCGGGTCAACAGCAAGCGCAATGAGATCCTGAAAATCGGTGTTGTATTTATAGGTCCATAGATTATCATTAAAAGTTTGCAGAACACCATCCTTAAAAAGATTGTTCCAGTTTGAGGTCACACCACCCAGCACAGAATAAAGTTTTTCCCCACTGGACTTCATGTCATAAGCGATACTTGAATAGGGACCATTTGGCTTGATGGAGCTTGATTGATCTTCTGCGCCTACTTTTACAAGGCCCCTTCCATTGTCAGCGATCCAGAGAACCCCATCATCATCAACGGTTGCTGAACGCGGATTGCCCTTTTCGTACTGACGAACAACAATAAAATCCCGGCTCATTATGCGCACTCCCTCGTTACCGGTGAATACCAGGTAATCCCCTGAACTTCTGAGTTCATTGTATTTTATACCCGCAAGTTGTTCCATCTCATACCATGCTTCATTCTCCAGGTAGAAGACCCTGTCATTGCCGGATGGATCATGATATATAATGTATAATCTGCTGTTAAAAAAAGCCGCAGCGGAGTAGATCCCCAAAGGATCAGGAAGATTTTCCATCAACTCCCATGAATTAAAATCAATAAGGAAAGGATTTGCGATCTCAGCGGTTCGAATTCCCTCGTCAGTTACAGCATAAATATTCGTTCCGTCTGAAACTACCTGGTTGACCTTCAACTGATCGCCGTTATCGCCAATCACGTATGTTTCTGATATTTCGAGCCTGTTCAGATCCAGCACAACAATCCCGAACCCACATGAGAGATAGGCCTTCCCACCGATAAAAGCAATGTTGTATACTGTCTTATCTCCCGGAATCTGCTTTTTCAGGATATCCGGTATATTGATGAACCGGTTATTTCTCATCATATCCAGGTTCGCGTTTCCATAAGCCAAAACTGCGAGCTGATTCTCCTCGCTCCAGTTCATTGCAACAACGCCATTATCTGAAAGTCCGTCGGTTTTAGAAAGCGTTTCTAAACTATTATCTGAAAGTCCGTAGGTAAACAACCCCCCGGTAGATGAGCAGAACACCCTGGTATCGGTAACCATCACTATGTTTGCCGACTGGTAGGGAAGGTGCGTGCGCCACTCTCCAACGGCTATCTGCGCGGAAACACTACTGCATAGCAATAATGCAAACAGTAAAACAGCAATATCTTTTTTTGTCCCCAAACTGAAAACCATTTTATATAGTACGAAGAAAGAAGAGAGATATTACATTCAATCCCGCTGATAGATCTTACGCAACAAGAAAATTAACAAGTTTGTCAACTGCCTTTGCCCTGTGACTGATCCTGTTTTTCTCTGCGGGATCCATTTCTGCAAATGTCTGCCGACTGCCATCCGGGATAAACAACGGGTCGTATCCAAAGCCCTCACTTCCCCTGGTATCTGTTGTAATCGAACCATTTACCACTCCTTCAAACAAATACTGACGACCGTTCAGAATAAGTGCTATTACTGTTCTGAACCTGGCCCTGCGGTTGTCAAAACCACTCATCTTCTCCAACACCTTGTAAATATTTCCTGCAACGACTTCCATTTCGGGATATACCGGCTCACCTACCCTTGAATACCTGGCTGAAAATACACCCGGTTCGCCATTTAGTGCCTCTATTTCCAGTCCGGTATCGTCAGCAAAACAGGATTTACCCTCTCTATTCCAGATAAATTCAGCTTTCTGTAGTGCATTCTCCTCCAGGGTCATATGATCCTCCGGTATCTCTTCAACAATGCCCTGCTCCTTAAGTCCGGAGATTATAAACCCGGAATAAAGCATGCCCCTTATCTCGTTCAGCTTATGGTCATTGTTCGTAGCAAATATAAGTTCTCTCATTGTACCACCTTAAAAAAAACAGGCCGCTGTGACGGCCTGTTGCATAAGACATCCGTAATGATCTGTAAATATCACAACCAATCAGGCCGACAATACAGCCCGCTGCATGAATATCACCACTCCCCTGCGCTCAATAGTTTTTGAAAAGATTGACGGGGTTATCCGCCGGTTGCCCTGAAACCACCGGACATCTTTCGTGGCCTCGGGTTAATACACATTACCGGAAGATTGTATTTGTTGGCGATGATATATTGCTCAGGTGCACCAAAAATGTAATCGAAAAATGAGATATTGCGGGTTGCCATCATCAGGATCATATCAAAATTATTCTCATTGGCATATTCCACCACTTCAACCTTGAATTTCTTTTTTCCTTTACATGCAACGATATCATAATCCACATCCCTGGTTTTCAAATAATTCTCAATATACTTCATATTTGAAAGCAGCTTCCTCTTAAATCCTTTATCCCTGGGATGGGATTTAAAAATGGTAACCTTCTCCTCAAACCTTGTTGAAAGATAATAGATCCAGTTTGCCTTCTCCTTATTTTCTCTCTTGAAGTCTATAGGCAGGAGGATCGTCTCAAGTTTATCCTTAACAGGCTTATCCTGCACAATCAGAAAAGGAATTCTCGAAGAGACAACCACTCTCAGTGCCCGGCTTCCGAATAGTTTCTGGGCACCCCTGATACCATGCGTTCCCATAATAATCATCTCAGCATTATACTGGGTGGCAACCTCTCCAATGGTTTTAAAAATCGTTCCTTCCTTTACAATACAGTGTGGCCGTTTGCCAAACTCCGCGGAAAGTTTCTGGGCAGTCTCTTCCAGGTCCTTCTCTTTTTCGGCAATGTGCTTCTCCTCACTGACAATGTGGAGAAGCGCAATCCCTGAACCAAGGGTTTTGGAGAAATTCAATGCATGAAGAAATGCATTATGTGCAACATGTGTAAAATCCCAGGGAACAATAATGGGTTTATCAAGCTTTTCCATAGATCATGCAGTTTTAATTTACATTTAATGCGTTATTCAAATATTTACGTACTTTTGGTTACGTTACTGCAAACAGGTCTGAGCGTATCAGGTTTACAAGTTATGAATTTATTTTTCAACTCATACAAGTTTTATTTCTTTTTTTTCCTGACAGGCATCATGAAATCCCTGTTAATATTGGGACAGGATGTACATGAAACAATCAATTTTTACCCGGAAATAATTCAATATGAAGTTCCTGCAGCCTTTAACCGCTCTCCCAATACTGCAATGATAAGAACTGCAGAGGGCGTTGTTTTCATTGGTAAACAAAATGGTATTCTGACCATAGACCAGGATCAGGTGTTCCATATTCAAACAGAAGATCCGGTTTATCTCGGCTACACAAACGACAAAAAGATTGTCTACCTCACATCAAATGATTTTGGATACATTGAATATAATGGTGTTTCCGGACCGGCACTCAGGTCACATATAAAAAAAGTAACTGCTCATTATCATGAATTCTATCCTTATGAAATCATTTCCGGTTCTTCAAACGCTTTTTTGTCTACCTCGGAGGGAGTATTTGTCCTGAACGACATCTCAGCGAAATTGTTTTTCTTCAACCGGCTGAAATGCAACCTTCACCATGCCGGTGAAAACATTTTCCTCGAAGTAAACAGCCAGGGGTTATACCAATGGAAAGAAAATGATTTTTCTTTGATACTTACTACGCGTGACTTGAAAAACAGCAAGATTCGATCACTGGTTGCATGGAAGCAGGGGATACTGCTCAGTATGGATAACGGTGATACATATTATTACCATCCCGGGGAAGATTCCCTGCAAAAGGAGAGCGTTAGTAATATTTTACCGTTTGATTACCGTTTACTACAACAATTGAAAGGGGATATTTATTTAACGGAGAACCAAGAAAATGAACTTGCAATTCTGTCAGCGAAGAATGAGGAGATCACACCATTATCTAGTCCGGGCTATTTACCCTCTTCAAAGCTCATATCCTTCTTTAAGGACCGTTTCAATGATATCTGGGTCGTCTATGATTTCGGTATTTTTAAAATTGAATACCCATCCAGATCCTTTACGCTCGATCTGACACATATCATACAGGGAACCATTCTTTCAACAACAACCCTGGAGGATATACTCTATGTCGGGACCGATGATGGACTTCATTACATTGATATTGTAGATGATATATCATTGAAACATCGCAGGATATCGCTAAACGACAATGGATATTTTCATCTGCTTGAAAGTAAAGAGGGGTTGCTGATTGCCGCGGGCGAAGCAGGACTGTTTGAAGTGGAGAGTCAATCTTTACGAAAGATATCGGACGGAGATTTTACATTTATCAGGATCATTGACCGGTCATCAATCATCAGCTGCAGCGAAGCAGGCTTGGTTCTTTACCGGAAGACAAACGGGGAATGGGAAAAATCCATACTACGCAATGACATCAAACAAATAATTTCATCTGCTGAAACCGGCAACAACATATGGCTTCATGCCGGGAAAAAAAGGATCCTGGTTTTCGACAGTCGCAATGAGAATAACCCGCTTCATAGTAAAACATTGCCGGAAGATTCCATCAGGAGTATGGTTGGAAACAACAATGAGTTACTTGTTATTGGAGAAAAAAGAATCTGGAAGTGGGAGCAAACGGCAGATACATTTGAAAAAATTAATGTGCCATATTTAAAAAACCAACTTGGAAAATCAGACCTGATCCTTAATACCCGCAATCATTTGTGGAGCGTGAGCAGGGATGGATCCGGCGGATCCACTGTCTGGATGTTGGGAAACGATCTGATAAACACACCTTTTTTTGAAATTACAGGAGAAAAATCATTTGGTCAGGTTGTAAATATCAATAGCAGTCGGGACTATATTTGGATATCGGGAAATAAAAAAATCATACGTCTTGACACAACACGCCATGAAACTATTCCTGACGATCTGCTCAGGATCCGGTCCGTAAGAATGGTATCAGAAGCAGACGGTTTAAGC
Source organism: uncultured Bacteroidaceae bacterium (assembly GCA_964407305.1). Lineage (GTDB taxonomy): Bacteria > Bacteroidota > Bacteroidia > Bacteroidales > M55B112. The sequence continues at coordinate 14,919 of CAYOVC010000009.1, forward strand.
AGTGTACACATCGAACCAAATCAGGAAATTACCTTCTCAAAAAACAAAATCATTTTTGATCTGGCTGATACCAGGTTTACAGCAGATCCCTATACCTATTACAGGTACAGGCTTACACATTACCAGGAGGAATGGTCTGAATGGACACGCAGCAGGGAAATAGCTTTCAACAACCTTTGGGAAAGGGAATACACATTCGATGCGCAGTCCGCTACCTCTTTCGGCAAACTTTCCACTCCCGTTTCCTTCAATTTCACAATCAAACCACCTTTTTACAGAAAATGGTATGCCTGGGTTTTTTATCTTTTTACGATTCTTACATCAGCTTTCCTGATCTATAAATGGAGACTCCTGGGCCTGAAACGCGTTGAATTCAGAATGGAAGAAGAGATCAGGGAGCGGATGCAGATGGTATTAAGTGAAAAGGAGAAATCGGATAAACTGGTTGCGGATCTTTTCCCCAAAGGAACTGCAGAGGAGTTGAAGAGCATGGGCCGTGCAAAATCAAAGAAGTTTGAAATGGCAACCGTACTTTTCAGTGACATCCAGGGATTTACTAAGATAGCCGAAGAGATGAACCCGGACGTGCTCATTGATGAACTGGATAAATTCTTTTTTCATTTCGATTCGGTTGTTGAGAAATATAATATTGAAAAGATCAAAACAATCGGTGATGCCTACATGGCAGCAGGAGGAATCCCGGTAAAAAACAGCTCCAATCCGGTTGAGGTGGTCCTGGCAGGGTTGGAGATGCAATACTTTATGAAGGAACTAAAAAAGAAGAAGGCAGACATATGGGACCTGCGTATCGGGATACATACCGGACCAGTGATTACAGGGGTTGTCGGACATAAAAAATTATCCTATGATATCTGGGGAGATACGGTAAATACCGCCTCCCGCATGGAGTCCTCTGGCGAAGGAGGAAAGGTTAACATTTCGGGAACCACCTATTCGCTGGTAAAGGATTTTTTCATCTGCGAATACAGGGGGAAATTGCCCGTTAAGTATAAGGGCAATATCGATATGTATTTTGTTACAGGCTTGCGGCCTGAACTGTCTGTTGATCTGCACGGCATACCAAACAAGCGCTTTTTCACGAAACTCCAGATGCTGAAATTGCAGGATCTGAAAGAAAGGGTATCGGAACTTATCGCTTCCAACCATCTGCTCAATCTGCATTTTCATAAAAAAGAGTTTTTTAAAAGGGTATACGACCAGTCTGAACTGCTGGGCAGATCTGCAAATATTTCTGATGAAGCGATGCTGCTGCTGCTCGCCGCAGCAACCCTGTTGTTTTCCGGTTTGTCAGAAACGTATGAAAACTATGAAAATAAATCGGCCGATATTGCCAGGCGCATTCTGCCGGAATTTGGTTTTGATGAAATTGAAACCGAACGGGTTGTCTGTCTGATACTGGCAACAAAAGAGCCCTACCTTCCACAAAATAATCTTGAGGCGATTCTGATCGATGCCAGAATGGAATTTATCGGACGTATAGATTATATGACCCAGGTAAAATTGCTCTACCTGGAAGAAAAAAATATGATGAGGGACTTCTCAAAGGAGAAATTCATGAGAAAGCAGAGGTCCCTGGTAAAAACATTTAACTACTTCACTGTTGCTGCTCAAAGACTCCGTGAAATCAGTCAGGAGAACCAGGTAAAAAACCTCGAATCGTGGAAATAAGATATAAAACATCCTTCTAAAACATCTTTTCCTGATTGTACAACAACCCTCGATTCATTACATTTGAGCGATTAATATTACAATTATGAGTACAGACTGGAAAAACCTGGGTTTTGGGATCAGCAAAACAGACTATAATGTTCGCTGCTATTACAGGGATGGCAAATGGGGTGAACTGGAAATCTCTTCCTCGAATGAAATCAGTATCCACATGGGTGCGACCTGCCTGCATTATGGTCAGCAGTCATTTGAAGGATTAAAAGCTTACCGGGGAAAAGACGGAAGAATACGCCTGTTCAGGTATGATGAAAATGCCGAACGGATGAGGAACTCAGCAAAGGGAATTATGCTGGCAGAGGTACCCAGGTCACTGTTCCAGGGCGCTGTGGAGAAAGTTGTGAAGTTAAACGAGCGGTTCGTGCCGCCTCACGGAACCGGAGCCTCCCTGTATATCCGTCCGCTTCTGATCGGTACCGGACCGGAAGTCGGGGTCAGGCCCTCCAAAGAGTACCTCTTTATGATTTTTGTCATGCCGGTCGGTCCCTACTTCAAGGATGGATTCAAACCGGTGGATATTATGATCACCCGTGATCACGACAGAGCCGCACCGCTGGGTACAGGGCACCTGAAAGTGGGAGGAAACTATGCCGCAAGCATGAGCTCTGTTGCAGAGGCCCATGCAGAGGGTTATGCTACTGCGATGTACCTGGATGCAAAGGAGAAAAAGTATATTGATGAATGTGGCCCTGCGAATTTCTTTGCCATTAAGGGTAACACATACATTACTCCGGCCTCACATTCAATCTTACCTTCCATAACAAATAAAAGTCTCCAGGAGATTGCTAAAGACATGGGGATGAAGATAGAAAAGAGGCCCGTTCAGTTGGAGGAACTCACCGAATTTGAGGAAGCAGGTGCATGCGGCACTGCAGCAGTGATCACTCCTATCAAAAAAATCTTCGATCCCGACCAGAACAAAACCTACACATACGGTAATGGAAAGGAGCCCGGCCCGGTTACCACTAAACTGTATGAAGAACTCATAGGTATTCAGTACGGTGATGTGGAGGATAAATATGGCTGGATCACTATTCTGGATTAAATAAAGAATGAATCACAATAACTGCTCCGGTGAAAAATTTCACCGGCGGTTTTTGTTTTATTTCTATCTTTGAAGCATGACAATCCGCTGCCATGTCAAAAAATGAAAATAAAATCAATCAAAGGAGGCTTACCAGCTCCTACCTGACATCTGTAATCAGTATATCACTTGTATTGTTCCTGATAGGTATTGCAGGACTCCTCATTATTAATGGGAGAGACATCAACAAAACAGTGCGTGAGAGCATTGGGTTCAACATTATTCTCAAGGAAAATGTGAAGGATGCTGATATTTTCCAGTTACAAAAAGTGCTGGACTCAAAACCTTATAGTTTATCAACTGAATATGTTACCAAGGAAAAAGCAGCACTTGAAACGGAACAACTCGTTGGCGGTGATTTTGTAGAGTTCCTTGGATATAATCCGCTGCCGCCATCTATCAGGTTAAGGCTGAACGCCAGTTATACCCGTCCTGATTCGGTTGTGTTCATTGAAGAGGAAATTATGAATTATGATGCGGTAAATGAGGTGGTTTACAAAAAGACCCTGCTATATGCAATTAATGAAAACATCAGGAAAATCTCTATTGTCATTCTCGGGTTCAGCCTGCTTCTTACATTGGTGGCAATTACACTGATCAATAACACGATCAGGTTATCGATATACTCTAAAAGATTTATTATCAATACCATGCAACTTGTCGGGGCAACCCGTGGCTTTATCCGTAAACCTTTCCTGCTAAAGAGTATCCTGAACGGGTTCATCGGATCGTTCATCGCAATGGCATTCATAACCGGACTCATTTATGTTTCGGCAGAGGAGCTGGATAATATTATTTCTTTCTCCGATACCGGCAATATCATCCTCCTTGGAGCAATAATCCTGGTAATAAGCATTGTTATTAACTGGATTTCTACTTTCTTTGCAGTAAATAAATATCTGAATATTAAAACAGATAAACTTTATTATTAAGCACAATTATGGCCAGGAAAAGCACAGGAAAGGAGAACTTTGCATTGGGACCTGAAAATTACAAGCTTCTGATCATTGGGTTCGTTATTATCGTGATCGGGTTCCTTTTAATGGTAGGCGGTAAATCCAGCGATCCCGCAGTTTTTAACGAAGAGGAGATTTTTAGCTTCAGACGGATCACATTGGCCCCAATGGTCGTTCTGTTCGGATTCATCTTTGAGATCTGGGCAATTATGAAGAAGCCCAAAACCAGCCGGGAAGAATAATCCTCCCGCTTCACCATGAGTATCATTGAAGCAATCATCCTGGGCATTATCCAGGGACTAACAGAATTTCTTCCCGTTAGCAGCAGCGGACATCTTGAGATCGGAAAGGTCCTTTTGGGTGTCGAAATTGAGGAGAGCCTGGGTTTTACTGTCATAGTGCATATGGCTACCGTCCTCAGCACAATCACCGTATTCTTTTCAGAGATAAAAGCACTGATCTCCGGCATATTCAAGATACAATGGAACGAGGAAATGCAGTATGGTCTAAAAATACTGCTCTCTGCCATCCCCGTCCTTGTGGTCGGACTGTTTTTCGAA
>CAYOVC010000010.1:0-19109 GCA_964407305.1 uncultured Bacteroidaceae bacterium
GACTAAATTCAGATTATATCTCTAATTATAACCATTGGGGAGGAAAGTATTTTATCCTTTTTGAACAGATCGTATTACTACATATTAGACACCTAGTACAAATATAAGTTTATTAATTGATCATCATCTGTTTTTTTGCTTGATCAACTTATCTGATTGATCAACAAACGTTTTATATGAATTAATGTAGTAGCTGATACCATTAACTTTGAAATATTTTGGTGAAAGAATTTTCTCTTTGATTTTGAACAATCGGTTGTTTCGATAAAAATTCAGGCTAGTCACACCATCGATGCGCCGTTTTGTCAAAAATCCGGGTCACTTATTTAAATGACGGCAAAAGTTCATGATTTATAGTTATTTTTAAATGTTTAATTTTAGTTGCAATGCTATATAAAGTATACATTCTTTATTCACCTTCGTATAACAAACTATTTGTTGGTCTTACAACCGGACTCGGCGACAGGATGGTGTCACACAACGGGGCCGGTGGTGGTGACTGGACCAATGAGTTTAAACCCTGGACATTGGTTCATATGGAGTTGTTCAACGATGAAAGTGAGGCCATGCTCAGAAAAACCTACCTTGAGGGTCCGGATGGCATGGTGTATGTCAGATCCGATATCCTGCCCCTGTTCGATTTTTAGGTATTTGTTCCGGTTTTGATTATTTCCCCCTTTCATAAACACGGTCGTTAATGAAGAGCACTGTTACTGATCCTGTATTTTGAAACGGGCATCCGAACAACTTACTTTCAAGTATGTTTATTATCTTTGTGTTTCATCTGTAAGGGTCATGGCAAACAATAACCAGAAAAAAAGAGGTTTCCTGAGAAAGCTGATGCACAAGTACCGGCTCGTTATTCTCAATGAAGAATCTTTCGAGGAGGTTGGTTTTATCAGGTTATCCAGGCTGAATATCGTGGCTGTTGCCGGTATTATGATCCTGCTGATCATTGCCCTGGTTTATGTTACTATTGCCTATACACCTATTCGTGAAATGATCCCCGGATACCCCGATGCGATGATGAGCCACCATATCCGTCAGAATGCCATGAAGCTCGATTCGATCCAGCGGGAACTTGCTATTCGCGATCAGTATTTTTTGAATATTAACCGGATCGTGAGCGGTCAGCGTCCCGAAGATTTTTTGAATGACACATCAACTAATGAAGGTGCCGATGAGGTCATTTTTCACAGGTCTGCCAACGATTCAATCCTCCGGCAAAAAGTCGAGGCTGAGGAGCAGTTCAGGCTAAGCATTTCCGATCGTCCACCGGACGGCAAGGAGTTACATGATATCCACTTTTTTACTCCAGTAAGAGGTATTGTCACCAATCCTTTTAATCCACTCGAGAACCACTTTGGTATCGACCTGGTAGCCGGACCCAATGAAGTGGTGAAGGCAGCCCTGGGCGGTACGGTTACCATGGCCACCTGGACAATTGAAACGGGACATGTTATACAGATTCAGCACGAAAACAACATCATGTCGGCCTATAAACATAATGCGGAATTATTTAAAAGCGTTGGAATGAAGGTAAACGCAGGTGATGCCATCGCTATTATCGGTAATTCCGGGGAGCTGACAACCGGTCCGCACCTGCACTTTGAACTCTGGCACAACGGTGTGCCGTTAAACCCTACAGATTATATAGTATTTTAGCGGATGAGGAGAGGCATTGCCATACTTGGTTCCACGGGATCCATCGGAACACAGGCACTTGAGGTTATAAGAAGCAATCCGGAACGTTTTAATGTGGAGCTGCTCACGGCACACAATAACGTGGATCTGCTTATTCGTCAGGCTGTAGAATTTGTACCAAATGCCGTAGTAATTTCCAATGATGAGCACTATGACCGGCTGAAAAGCGAACTTTCCCGTCTGCCGGTGAAGGTCTATTGCGGTTCGGAAGCCATGGAACAGGTGGTTGCTATGGATACCATACAAATGGTGCTTACGGCGATGGTTGGTTTTGCCGGATTGAAACCCACGATTGCAGCCATTCAGGCTGGTAAAAGTATAGCCCTTGCGAACAAGGAGACGATGGTGGTGGCCGGAAAATTGATTATGGATCTCGCACGGGAGAAAAATGTGGGTATTATACCGGTTGATTCAGAGCATTCGGCACTCTTTCAGTGTCTTGTCGGTGAGTATAGTGATGCAGTGGAAAAGGTGATTCTGACGGCTTCCGGCGGACCTTTTCTCAACATGGACATCTCCCTGTTGGAAAATGTAACACCCGAACAGGCATTAAACCATCCAAAATGGTGTATGGGACCGAAGATCAGTATCGATTCGGCCACAATGATGAACAAAGGGTTAGAGGTGATCGAAGCGAAATGGCTCTTCGAACTTCAGACGGATCAGATCGAGGTGATCATCCACCCCGAGTCGATCATTCATTCGCTGGTGCAGTTTACCGATGGCTCGATGAAGGCCCAGATGGGACTTCCCGATATGCGGCTGCCCATTCAGTATGCCCTGGCATTTCCCGAGAGACTGCCATCAGCGTTCCCCCGGTACAATTTTACCGATTTCCCAAAACTCAATTTCCATGTGCCCGATTACAAAATTTTTCGTAACCTTGCACTTTCTTTTGCAGCACTCAAAAAGGGGGGCAATTGGCCATGCATTATGAATGCGGCGAATGAGATTGCTGTTGAAGCATTTCTAAAAGAGAGAATCGGGTTTTTACAAATACCCGGTATTATTGAAGAGACACTTGAGAAGTCGGACTATACAGCGGAGCCGGATTTGAAGGATCTGATCGGATCGGACAGGATGGCAAGAGCATTGTCTGAACAGTTAATATAATTGACAGAGCATGGTATTTTTAGTAAAGTTGGGCCAGTTTTTTTTGAGTTTATCGATCCTGATCGTTTTGCACGAGATGGGACACTTTATACTTGCAAGGATTTTTAAAACCCGCGTGGAAAAGTTCTTCCTGTTTTTTGATGTAAAATTCGCCCTGTTCAAGAAGAAGATCGGTGAAACGGAATATGGTATTGGCTGGTTGCCGCTTGGTGGTTATGTGAAGATCAGCGGAATGATCGATGAGTCGATGGACCGGGAGCAGATGTCAAAGCCTGCCGAGCCGCATGAGTTTCGCTCAAAGAAGGCCTGGCAAAGGTTGCTGATCATGCTCGGCGGGGTGATGGTAAACTTCCTGTTGGCAATCATCATATATATTATGGTTACGTATACCTGGGGCGAAAAATATGTTCCCAACCAGAACCTGAAATACGGGGTGATGGTCGACAGCCTCGCCATGGAGATTGGATTTCAAAATGGTGACAAGGTGCTGAAACTGGATGATATGGAAGTTGAACGGTGGGAGAATATTCCTGGTGATATCTGGCTGAATGAAGTGCAGGAGGTGACCGTGGAGCGTGACGGAGAAATTGTGAAACTGCCTGTTGGAGAGGAGTACTTTCCGGTTCTCTCCAAAAGCAGTATCATGATCATTCCGCGCATCCCCTTTGTGGTAAGTGAGGTGGCTGTTGACCAGCCGGCTCATAAAGCAGGGCTGAAGCCGGGAGACCATATTATCGGGCTCAATGGAGAGGAGATACGCTTTTGGGACCAGTTTAAGGATGGAATGACAGGAAAGGTGAACGAGGAGGTGGTTGTTACTGCAAAGCGGGAAGATCAGGTGGTGGATATCTCAATGACCAGCAATGACCAGGGATTTATTGGGGTTATGCCGCGGATGGATACTGCATTCCTGTTTCAGATATATGATGCCATTGAAATTCATTATGGTATTTTTGAGGCGATACCGGCCGGACTGAAGAAGGGAATGGAGACAACAAAGAAGTACCTGAAGAGTCTGCAAAAGTTGTTTAAGCCAAAGTACAAGGCACATGAATCACTTGGAGGCTTTATAACCATTGGCAGTATCTTTCCCTCCACATGGAACTGGCAAAGCTTTTGGAATCTTACCGCCTTTCTTTCGATCATGCTGGCTATTATGAATATCCTTCCAATTCCGGCACTTGACGGGGGACATGTTACTTTTCTGCTGTTTGAAATAATCAGTGGAAGAAAACCGGGGGATAAATTCATGGAATATGCACAGATCGTTGGTATGGTATTGTTGCTGGGATTGTTGCTATACGCGAATCTAAATGATGTTGTCGGTCTTTTCAATAAATAATGTGCCGTATAACCGCTGATTATCGTGCAGTTTTTTCATAGGTTCGGATAATTAACTATTTTTGTATTTCAATTAAAAAGAATAATTATGGAAGCTTTCGTGTTACTGGGTATGCCGGGTTGGTCGCAGATTCTCCTGATCGTTATAGCGATTTTGTTACTGTTTGGCGGAAGAAAAATTCCGGAACTGATGCGCGGAATCGGTCAGGGTATGAGGGAGTTTAAAAAAGCCACCAGCGATGATGATGATGATAAAGCGTCTGAAGAAGATGATAAAAAAAAACTGAGGGAGAATGAGAAATAATTCCTGAAGATGTTCATCAAACCTGTTTCTTATCGGAACAGGTTTTTTTTGCTATACTTCCCGTACCGTTTTACCGTTATAACTACAGAAACCTTTTATTTAGCTAACATGATGCACAGAAACTTGCTGTTTATTACAGTTCTACTGATTTTTGCAGGGTGTGATACAACTGTTCAACCCGGTGCAGGAAATGGCAGGGTTCTTCCGGGTATTACCGGCGGGGCCGGGGAGGTGCTGATCGTTGTTGACAAGTATATCTGGGACGGACCCACGGGCGAATTGCTCAAAGATATGCTGAAAGAGGAATTCCCGGGATTACCTCAAAGTGAACCCCTGTTTGATGTTACACAAATATCCGCGGGTTCTTTCAATAACATGTTTAAGTTTCACCGTACAATCGTCCTTGTAACGATCAATGAAACTGTGGACGAGGCAGCTGTCAGATACAGGAAAAATGTCTGGGCAAGGCCGCAGATCATGGTTCAGCTTGAAGCCAGGAACCTTGAAGAGCTAAAAGAGGCGATCGTGATAAATGCCGGAAGGATACAAAACTTCCTTGTACAATATGACCGTCAGCGTCTGACCGATAGCTATACCGCATCAAAGGATTTGGAGATACAGAAGCTGATGGCACAAAATCACCAAATACGGCTGGGTATACCCAGGGGCTACAATGTCGACTTTTCAACGGATAGCTACAGTTCAGTATCAATAGAAACTCCCGATTTTTCCCAGGTAATCCACGTATATGAATATCCAGCCTCAGGTGAGGATGACCTTCGATCGGAAAAACTGCTGGAGCAGAGAAATGCCTTTACGAAAAAATATGTCAGGGGACCTGATGATCTATCATATATGACACCCCCCCAGATGTACCCGCCTATCGTTTATGATCTTCACCGGAATGACAAGCACATTGTTGAGATCAGGGGACTGTGGGATCTTGAAGGAGGATTTATGGGCGGACCTTTTGTGAGCCATTCCGTATATGATCAAAAGCGTCAGCGAATTATTACGGTGGAAGGTTACCTCTTTTATCCCAACCAAAAAAAGAGAATTAAAGTGAGACAATTGGAGGCGATCCTCTATTCGCTTGAGATCATATGATCCGGACCGGATTATGAGAAGCCGGGCGACAACGACACAGGTCCCGTGAAGGATCAGGTGGCTTTACCTTTGATAGAACAGGTTGGGCTTTTCAAATTCAAACAAAGTGGGATAATCCTCATCAAATCGTTTCAGCACTTCTGTTAGAATGACTTCCCGCATGAATTTTGCCTTGTTGGCTATCTTGTACTTCTGACAATAAAGGTCTATGGCCTCTTTCTCCCGCTGGTTGAACCTGATCGTGCTAACATTTCTCCTTAACAGCTTTTCATCGCGGAACCCATTTTTACCCGGCATAATGTTTCATTTAGTTCACTAAAAATACGGATTGTTTCCACTATTCTGCTCTCGCGCCCTATGAAAGAATGAACAAGATTCTAACAAAATACCCCTCCTTATCATTGAGAACTGTGTTCGTTCACCCAAGTGCCGACACACACAGGGATATGGTAAATATGAATAAGTGTAAAAAAAGCTATTAAGACAAGTATAAAGTATTAATAAACAATATATTAAAATTAAAAAAATAGTGTAAAAAAGTATGTAAAATAGGTTAATTTAACGTCATTCTTACTCATTGAGTATTTCTCACTTCATAAAAGGTGATTGTATTGATCAGCTAAAGCGGAGGCCTCGGAATCCGGAGCGTCGATCGAAATGATGGGGGTAGAGATGGGTAATTAATTTGCAGGAAAGCCTTACAATTAGGGTGAGCCGGCAGGGAGCGGCAGAACGGTAGTTGCAACAGCGGTCTGATGCGGGTAAAAACCTGTATTATCCACTTGTGAAGATACCAAGCAGTTCAGCCGGACGGATCACCCTGGTAAGAACAGCGCATAGTCCGCTGAGGAGCAGGAAGAGGCCGAAAGCAGAACCCCAGGGAAGAAAATGATGGAGGGCATATGCTGAAAAGCTAATCAGGATCCCGAAAAGGATCAGTCTGCCAAAAAACCGGTAGTTAAATTTCAGTCCGACCATTTTGTGGGCGATCAGGATCTGTCCCAAAGCGTAGAATGCCTGTGAAGAGATACTGGCGATGGCTGCACCGAACGCTTTGTGTGCAGGGATAAGCAGGAGGTTCAATCCGATATTAACTACAACCGTAATCCCGGCAAGAAGATTGAGTTGTGCCAGGTTCCTGTTGGCTGTAAGAAGTGTACCATAAATATAGCTGACAGAGATAAAGAGGAACCCACCCATAAGTGCGCTGAAGATATCGGGTGAGCGCTGCTCTGCCTCGTGGTACATCAGTTGAATGATCTCTTCATTAAAAAAAATCCCGGTCACCGCCATGGTAATGGCTACCCCCAGCAACAGGGAGGATGACAGATCGATCAGCTCCTCCGTTTTTTCCCCGGTTTTCAACATCCTGCTGAACATAGGCAGTAGCAGTGCCGCAAACAGCAGGGCAAATTGAGAAAGTGCATCCAGTATACGAAAGGACTGTGCGTAGATTCCAGCCTGCTCTTTTCCGTCCACAAGCAATCTTTCAATCATTACCGAATCGGCCCGGTTGAAAAATGACATCAGCAGGATCAGTACCGCGAACGGATAACTTTGCCGAAGGATGCTTTTATAGCCTTTTACACTAAAATGAAGCCTGATCTTTCCTGCATGATACAGGACGATTGCAGATACGGTAAGCAGGGTTAGCATATAAGAGAGTGTCTGGGTATAGACAAACCATTCGATCCTATAGGGCTCTTTGCTGATCGTGGTCCAGAGCAACACTCCGTTCATGATGATCATCAATGTCCTGTCGAGGACAGAGAGCAAGCTGTCGGTGCGGAACAGCTGTATCCCGCTGATATTTGATCTCATGTAGAGGATAAATGAAGAGAGAAACTGGTTGATCACCAGCACCAACAGCAGTTTAAATTGAATATTGGAATATCCGATCAGCGCGCCGGTCCCGAAAACAATCATGGCATAAAAAATACTGAGGAGAAATTTCAGGGGGACAATCTTTGAGAGGTGTGTGGTCAAAAGGCCATGATCCTGTGCGATGGCCCTGTTATTGAAATTGGTGATACCGATATCCAACAGGATATTCAGGATGAATGCAAAATTGAACAGGGAAAAATAGAATCCGTACATCTCCTCACCGACCCTGTTCTGCACGGCTACCTCGATCCCGAAAAACCAGAATGGCTTAATCAGGATATTCAGCAGCACAAGCAGCAGCAGGTTGGAGAGGAATTTCTTTTTCAAACCATGTTCAGATTAGTCAAGGCGCTATCCTTGCCTGTCAAATATATTTTTAATTTCAACACAAATGTAATAAGTTCGCCCCATATTTTTTATGAAGAGGCAGATGAAGATTGCTGTAAATACCCGTTTAATGATTCCGGGCAAGCTGGATGGTATCGGATGGTTTACTTACGAAACGCTTAAGCGTATTGTGAAAGCGCATCCGGAGCACACTTTCTGCTTTATTTTTGACAGGCCTTTCCGCGAGGAGCTTGTTTTTGCCGATAATGTGGTTCCTGTTGTACTGCGACCGTCAACGCGCCATCCGTTTCTATGGTACCTCTGGTTTGAATGGAGGATTCCGCAGTTGCTGAAAAAGCTGGGGGCCGACATGTTCCTTTCAACCGACGGGTTTATCAGCCTGCGCTCCCGCGTTCCCTCGTGTGCCGTTATTCACGATATCAATTTTGAGCACCGTCCCCTTGATCTCCCATGGGTCACCAGGAAGTATTACAGGTATTTTTATCCACGCTTCGCCCGTGCCGCTACCCGCCTGGCCACGGTTTCAGAATTCTCCAGGCGCGACATTATCAACACATACGGCATTGAAGAGGAGAAAATTGACCTTATATACAACGGTGCCAGCGAGAGTTTTTCACCTGCCGGTCCCGAAAAGACCGGGTCGGTTCGCGAAAAGTTTTCAGCAGGGGCCCCATACTTTATATTTGTGGGGAACATCCATCCGAGGAAAAATATCAGGAACCTGCTGCGTGCCTTTGAGCTGTTTCGGGAAGAGCACAAGACCCCCTTTAAACTGTTAATTGTCGGGAAGAAGTCATTTCTAACAAAAGCCACAGAGGAGCAGCTGGATATGATGAAGTTCAAAGGTGATGTGATATTCACCGGCCGCCTGTCGCCTGGCGACCTGAACGATGTAATGGCGGCCGCGTGGGCACTTACCTTTGTGCCATTTTTTGAAGGGTTTGGTATTCCGCTCGTTGAAGCGATGAAATGCGATATACCGATCCTCACCTCCAATGTAACCAGTCTGCCAGAGATCGCCGGCGATGCGGCCATCTATGCAGAACCTGAGAGTCCGGGCAGCATCAGGGACGGTATGGTGAGGATCGTGAAGGAGCAGGGATTGCGCGATGAGCTGATAGTGAAGGGAAGGGAGCGGCGGAAGTTATACAGCTGGGACAATACAGCCAGGGAACTCTGGAGTACCATCGAAAAGGTATTAAACAGGAATGCTTAAGCGGTATCTTACAAAAGGAATTGTTGAGGCCGGATGCGATGAGGCGGGAAGGGGTTGCCTTGCCGGACCGGTATTTGCCGCAGCGGTCATTTTACCATGTTCCGGCGTTATCAGCGGGATCAATGATTCAAAACTATTACCGGCCGGCAAACGGGAGGAGCTGCGCATTGAGATCGAGAAGCAGGCAGTTGCTTTTGCAGTGGCCAGGGTAGATCCTGAAGAGATCGACCGGATCAATATTCTGCAGGCTTCATTTCTCGCCATGCACAGGGCCCTTGATATGCTCGGCGCCCTGCCTAAACAGATCCTGGTTGATGGAAACAGGTTCATACCCTACAGGGATCTGCCGTTTCAATGCATCGTTAAAGGTGATAGTAAATACATGTCCATCGCCGCAGCATCGATCCTGGCAAAAACATACCGCGACGAATACATGCGGGCGGTCGCACTGGAATACCCGCAATATGGCTGGGACAGGAACAAGGGATATCCGACCCTGCAGCACCGTGATGCGATCGGCAAGTATGGGGTGACGACCCACCACAGAAGATCATTCAGACTGACCGGCAGGCAGATGGAAATAATGTTTTGATTTGATCCGGTAAACCTCCATTCCGCCGATCCCCGGTTCTCCCGTTCCCCCGAAGTTCCGGTCTCCCGATCATATTCACTTGTATATTGTTCAGCATGAATATGCGAAAATCCGAATCTTTTTAACATATTTGTACTTCGCGATAATTTTCCGGGGATATGATCGAATATATTCCCAAAAAATTGCGTTAACCAGCTTATAACCGATCTATTACAGGGAACATTACTTAACAGGTTACTGGAGTTAATGTGCCGAAATTCAGTAATTTAAAAACAAAACGATGAAACGAATTGTAACTTTTTTATTCGCATTCCTGTTCGCATTTCAGTTGAAAGTGCGTGCCGACGAGGGGATGTGGCTCCTCAGCCTGCTTCAGCAGGTGAACATGGAGGAGATGACGGAGATGGGGCTGGAGCTTACGGCCGACCAGATCTACAACGTGAACAATGCCAGTCTGAAGGATGCCATAGGGGCCCTCGACCGCGGTAGCTGCACTGCCGAACTGATATCGGGCGAGGGGCTGCTCCTTACCAACCATCACTGCGGATATGGAGATATCCAGTATCACAGCAGCCTGGAGGCCGACTACCTGAAGAATGGCTTCTGGGCCATGAGTAGGGAGGAGGAGCTCCCCAATGAGGGAAAAACCGTCTCGTTCCTGGTAAGAATGGAGGAGGTTACCGACCAGGTGATGGCAGAGATGATTGACCTGATTGACCCTGCCGAACGTGTAGCTGCTATGCGCACTGTTACAGGCAGGATCCGCAGCGAGGCTATCGAGGGAACGCATTATGAGGCGCGGGTGCGTCCGGTTTTCGAAGGTAACAGGTATTTCCTGTTTGTGCTTGAGACGTTCCGTGATGTACGCCTTGTAGGTGCACCGCCCGAGTCGATCGGCAAATTCGGTGCAGATACCGATAACTGGATGTGGCCCCGTCATACCGGCGATTTTGCCCTGTTTCGTGTTTATACGGGTCCCGACGGAAAGCCGGCTGATTACAGTTCGGAGAACATTCCTCTGAACCCGAAGCATTACCTGCCGATATCCCTGCAGGGTTATAAGAAGGATGATTTCGCCATGGTACTCGGTTTTCCGGGGAGTACCACCAGGTATATGACATCCTGGGAGGTGCAGAAACTGCTTGATGTTGAGCATCCGAACAGGATAAAGATCCGCGGTATTAAGCAGGAGATCATGATGGCGGACATGCAGGCCGACCCCAAGGTACGGATTCAATATGCCTCAAAATATTCCCGCTCAAGTAACTACTGGAAATACTCGATTGGACAGTCGAGGGGACTAAAGAACCTCGGAGTGGTAGCGAAGAAAGAGGCAGAGGAGGAGGCCTTCATCAACTGGGTCAACAGCAGCACTGCACGCCAGGATGAGTACGGCGATGCGCTGGAGATGATCAGGGAGGGGGTGGCAGCGAGCCTCGACCATGCCTCAGCGCAGCAATACATGTTCGAGTGTATTTATCTTGGTATGGAGTCGGTGGGTGCCGGATTCGCACTCAGGGACCTGCACCAGGTGTTGAGTGATGAAGATGCCAGTGAAGAGGCGATTGAAGAGATCAAAAAAGGCTTGCTGGAGAAATCTGAAGATTTTTACAAGGACTATAATCCGGAAACCGACAGGAAGGTGATGACAGCGATGATTGAGTTGTTGCTTGAGGATATGGATCCTGCGTTTCTGCCGGAGTTTGTCAGGGAGGTGCAAACCAAATACAGAGGCAACATTGCTAAATATGTCGACAGGTACTTTGCTAGATCGGTGATCACGGACCAGGAGCGTTTTAACGCGTTCATTGCGGATCCGCGACTGAAAAAGCTTGAGAAGGACCCCACCTATATCGCTGTAACCAGTTTTTTCGATAAATTGAATGAGATAGGCGTGGCCATGATGAGCTATAATGATAAGATCGATGCCGGAAAGCGGCTATATATGAAGGGGAGAATCGAGATGTATCCCGACAGGAATTTTTACCCGAATGCAAATTCCACCATAAGACTCACGTATGGAACGGTTGGTGACTATGAGCCGCGCGACGCGGTCAGGTACCTGCATTATACGACCCTGACAGGTGTGATGGAGAAAGAGGATCCTGATAATTATGAGTTTATTGTTTCGCCGAAACTGAAGGAACTTTATGAAGCGGAGGATTATGGACCATATGGTGAGAATGGAGAGATGTTTGTCTGTTTTACCACCAACAATGATATTACAGGTGGCAATTCGGGCAGTCCGGTGATCAACGGAAAAGGAGAGCTCATTGGACTGGCCTTCGATGGGAACTGGGAGGCGATGAGTGGCGATGTGGCATTTGAACCTGAATTGCAAAAGTGTATCAACGTTGATATCAGGTATGTGCTGTTTGTGATCGACAAGTATGCCGGGGCAACACATCTTATCGACGAGATGACCCTGGTAAATTAAATGTTGCATGACGAATTTCCTGGCAGGCATGCATGTGAGATATGAACATGCCTTCAGGCAGTAAATGAGATGATAACATGCACGGCATCAATTGATATCGTGCATGTTTTTTATAGATGTTGTATGGCAGAGGACCTGGTAACTATGTATACGGACGGGGCAGCACGGGGTAATCCCGGTCCCGGTGGCTATGGCGTCGTATTGCTCTACAGGGGGCACAGGAAGGAACTTTCGAAAGGCTACAGGCGCACAACGAATAACCGGATGGAGTTGCTGGCAGTGATCGCGGGACTGGAGGCGCTGAAAAGGAAAAACCTGAAGGTAAAAATCTATTCAGACTCCAAATATGTGGTGGATGCAATTAACAAGGGGTGGTTAGCCGATTGGGAGGCAAAAGGTTTTAAGAAGAAGAAGAACCCCGATCTGTGGAGGCGCTTTCTGTTGGTCCGTCAAGGGTTTGATATTGAATTGGTCTGGGTGAAGGGACATGCCAATATTCCGGAGAATGAGCGGTGCGACCGGCTTGCCGTTGAGGCCAGTTTGAGGCCCGATTTGGGGGTCGATAAAGGATATGAGGCAGAAAATGAAGCTTATTGAAAAGTTTTATTTAAATTGGGCTTTTAAAAATATTTGTCAGTCCTGTGACAAACAGCATACTGAATCATACCGGATTGCTCACATTCAGCTCGATCGACGCATTGCTGGCGAAATTCAAATTTGTGTCACAAGAGTATGATATCCGGTTCGCTATCTACAAAAAGGTTCTTACCGTGATGATTGAAGCGCTGGAGAACGTATGCAAATATTCCGATGTCTACGAGCCTTTTGTTCAAAAGCAACCAGCGTACCTGCCCACCTTCGAGATCCTGATGAACAGTGAAGCGATCCGGCTGGTAACCACCAACCCTGTTCGCAATGATGATATTGAGTTACTGAAAGCCAATATCGAACTGGTGAATAATAAAACCAGGGAGGAGCTGAAAAGCCTGTATATTCAAACCATTACAAATGGGAAGTTCTCCTTGAAGGGGGGTGCCGGACTCGGTTTCATTGAGATGGCAAAAACATCGGGCAAGAATTTGGAATATGCTTTTAAGCCGATCAACGACCACTTTTCACTGTACACATTTACTGTAACATTTATATTGTGACCCGGCGGGCCCTCCGGGCACAATGAGCGTGAGGCCGGAACAGGGGTCATCGGCCGGAGTGCGTCCGGAAGCCGCTGATAATTCAAAACAGTTCAATGGTCCAGCACAATTTTTGTACTATCTTTGAGTGGTAAAGAATGTGTCCCCATTGCACGTTGCAAAGGGGGTGTTTTTAAACCAGGCTATGTGGAGAAACTTTTTCAATGTTGCACTGAGAAATATTGGAAAGAACAGGATCTACTCCCTGATCAATATATCCGGACTTGCAATTGGTCTTGCCAGTGCTATTCTCATTATCCTGTTTATTGCCAAGGAGATCAGTTTCGACCGTTTTCATGAATATTCCGACAGGATCTATCGTGCCTATGTCGACGGAAATATTGGGGAGCAGAAGTTTCGTGGTGCATGGACAAGCTATACCATGGCACCTACGGTTACGAAGGAGATTGACGATATTGAGGATTTTGTGAGGCTGGAGGTGTTCCCGCAGCAGTTTGTCTGGAATGGGGAGATGAATCAGATTGAAGACAACGTGGTCTTTGCCGACTCTTCATTTTTCAGGATATTCTCCATTGAACTGCTTTACGGAGATGCGGAAACTGTTCTGAGTAATCCCAATTCAGTGGTCATAACACGAGCGAAGGCGCTGCAGTATTTTGGAACGGAAAACCCACTTGGGCAAACGCTGGAGTTTAACACAAAGGATAATTTTTATGAGGTGACCGGTGTCATGGAGGAGTTTCCCGATAACTCACATTTCTTTTGCGATTTTCTCCTTTCCATGTCAAATATCCCCGGCAGCCGGAGTGATAACTGGTTTGCCAACTCCATTTACAGCTACCTGCTACTTGCCGAGGGGGCCGATTTCAGGAAGGTAGAGCAGGAGATGAACCAGGTGATGCTGCGTCATATGCGTCCCCAGCTCCGGGAGATGCTCGACATCTCACCCGAAGAGTGGGCCGAAGGGGGCAATGTCTTCGGGGTGTTCCTGCAGCCACTCACGAACATCCATCTGAATCCCGATATTGAGTACGGCGAGGAGAACTGCTTCAGGCCGGTTAACGACAGGAGTTATATCTACATTTTCGCGCTTATCGCCTTTTTTATCCTGGTGATCGCCAGCATCAACTTCATGAACCTCTCCACCGCCCGGTCGGCTATCAGGTCGCGGGAGATTGCCATGCGCAAGGTGGTGGGTTCACAGCGCAAGGTTCTGATCAGGCAGTTCCTCACCGAGTCGGTGTTGCTTAGCCTGCTTGCACTGGTCATTGCCTTTTTCCTCGTAGAGGTGTCGCTGCCATGGTTCAACAATTTCATGGGGATAACCCTCAGCTTTAATACGATAGGCAAAGGAGGCATCCTGCTGGGTGTATTATTGCTTTCGGTTATTGTGGGGGTGCTGAGTGGTATCTATCCCGCCTTTATCCTCTCGCAGGTGGAACCGCTTGCCGGACTTCGTGGTGGGGTGCTCAGGGGAAAGCGTTCCTCGATGTTCAGGAGCGTTATGGTGACCATGCAATTTACCATTTCGGTGGCGATCATCGTTGGCACCATGATCGTATCAAGGCAGGTAAAGTATCTTGTAAACAAGGATCCCGGATTTCAGGCTGAGACCATGATCGTGATCGACAGGGTCTATCCCCTCAGGGATAAGATCGATGTGTTCTGCGAGGAGGTGGAAAAGATCCCTGGCGTTGCAAAGGCGACCAATTCAAGCACCTACCTGGGGTTCAGCAATCTTTCAACCTCTTTTCAATTGAAAGGTGCCAGTCGCTCGACCGGGTTTATGTTTGATGTAAATTTTGTCGATCCCGATTTTCTGGAGACATACGGTCTCACACTCTGGGACAATACAGGCAGGTTTTTCAGTAAAACGGATCTGAGTGATTCAATGACAGTCATCATTAATGAGACAGCCATGCGGGAGTACAATTTCACCGATCCTCTCAATAAGGTCATTGAGAGTCCGGCCAGAGAGGGTGGGACCAATGAATTCAGGGTGATCGGGGTGGTGAATGACTTTCATCACAGCTCCCTGCGAAAAAGTATCTCGCCCTACCTGTTTGCCTATAAGACAGAGACCCGGTCACAACCGGGTTACATCAGCATCCGGCTGGACAGACGGAGCATTTACAGTGCGACCACAATCGGCAGGATCAATGAACTGTGGAACGAAATGAGCGGTGATGAGCCGTTCCAGTACTTTAATCTCGACGAAGAATTGAACAAGTATTACAGAGAGGAGAGGCGCACCGGAAATATCTCCCTGCTATTTTCATTCCTGGCCACCATTATTGCCTGTCTCGGTCTCCTGGGCCTCACCATATTCAATACCCAGCGCAGGATCAGGGAGATTGCGATCAGGAAGGCGATGGGAGCAAGCCTCTACGATTTGCTGATGATCATATCCAGGGAGATTCTTGTCATACTCGGTATCTCCGTTGTTCTTGCATGGGTGATCGCCTATCTCTTTATGAATAACTGGCTCCAGCTTTTTCCCTATAATGTTGGTTTTACACCCGGAATCTACCTTCTTGCAGCCTTCGTTGCAGTATCAGTCACCATGCTGGCGGTCAATATCATCACACTACGTGCCGCCCGCAGCAACCCGGTAGATGCACTATACCATGAATAGCCTGTAAAAAGATGGCAGAAAGGCGGGATGGGTTCTTTCCTTGCCGGTCCTTAGGTTGAAGGCTCAGCCGGTATGTCTCGGATCATCGAGATAGTTCTGCAGTCGCTCGAGGTCGGCGGGTGTATCCACCCCCAAACTCTTATGGCGGGTATGCTGTATGCGGATGGTGTATCCGTTTTCCAGCCACCTGAGCTGCTCCAGCGATTCGGTCTGTTCCAGTGAAGATGGGGGTAGTTTGCAGATTTCCCGGAGCACCTCCCTCCGGTAGCCGTAAAGCCCGATATGCTTCAGGTAGGGGAAGGGTGCGTCACAATGCCTGTTTCTTACGTAGGGGATCATCGCACGGGAAAAAAACAGGGCCCTCTGCTCCTTGTCAGCAACCACCTTAACCGTATCAGGATTTAAAGGATCATCGTCCTTGCTGAACCGCTGCACAAGTGTAGCGATCTCTGTCAGAGGGTGCTCAAAGCAGGAAAGAAGCTCCATCAGCTGCTCCTTTTTAATCAGCGGCTCATCACCCTGTATATTTACAACTACATCAGCCTGAAATCCCGCTTCAGCTTCCAGCTTTTCCACGGCTTCAAGGCAGCGGTCTGTACCCGAAGGGTGCTCCCTGGAAGTTAAAACCGCCTTCCCCCCGAACGCTTCGACGGTCCTGTAAATGCGCTGGTCATCGGTAGCAACGGCCAGGTAGTCAAATGTCCCCTCGCATGCTTCGTATACCCATTGGATCAGCGGGCGGTTACCAAGCAATGCGAGGGGTTTCCCGGGAAAGCGGGTTGAAGCGTACCTGGCCGGGATAATACCGGTTGTTTTTATTTTCATATGGTTCAGGTTTTTCGTGAGCAAATGTAAGGTTTTTGGGCCATCAATGGAAAAACGATTTACGGAAGCAACCATTTAAGCCTTTTAATTTAAAACTATTATAGTAATTTTGTCATACTTTACAGGTTATTTTGTCAGTATGCGTATGGATTTACAGCAAATTAAGCAACGTTTTGGTATCATTGGCACGGATGCGACACTGGAGCGGGCGATCGATATAGCCCGGCAGGTGGCGCCCACCGACCTGTCGGTTTTCATTACCGGTGAGAGCGGAACGGGGAAAGAGGCGTTCCCGCAGATCGTGCATCATTCCAGTGCAAGGAAGCACGGCGCCTATATTGCGGTGAACTGCGGGGCGATTCCCGATGGAACGATCGATTCTGAGCTTTTTGGTCATGAGAAAGGATCCTTCACCGGGGCGCACGATACACGCAAGGGCTATTTTGAGGAGGCCGACGGGGGAACGATTTTTCTGGATGAGGTGGCCGAACTGCCGCTGTCGACCCAGGTGCGACTTTTGCGGGTGCTGGAGACCGGCGAGTTCATCCGTGTGGGTTCGTCGCGGGTATTGAAAAGTGATGTGCGTATAATCGCTGCCACCAACATTGATATCTCCCAGGCGATCAGGAGCGGAAAATTCCGCGAGGACCTTTACTACAGGCTCAATACGGTGCCGATCAGCATTCCCCCGTTAAGGGATCGCGGGAACGATATTTTGTTGTTGTTCAGGAAGTTCGCGGCCGATTTTGCCGAGAATTACCGGATGCCGCCCGTGGTGCTGAGTGATGAGGCGCGGCAGGTGATGCTGAAGTATGAATGGCCGGGGAACGTGCGGCAGCTGAAAAATATTACCGAGCAGCTTTCGATCATTGAAAAGGAGCGGATTATCACACCGGAGACACTGCTGCAGTACTTGCCGGAGTATAATGCGTCACGGCTGCCGGCGCTTATCAGTCGCGGGGGTGTGTCTGAAGAGGCTTTTAATACCGAGCGGGAGATCCTTTACAAGGTGCTTTTCGATATGAAGCGCGATATGAATGACCTGAAAAAGCTGGTGGGTGAGATCATGATGAAAGGCGATGTTGATACATCGGTGCAGCACGACAATGCACAGATTATCAAGAAACTGTATGGAAGCACTGAAGAGGTGCTGCCGGGAAGGGAGGAACGGATGGACCGGATGGATCCACCGCGCAGAAGCATGGATGACGACCAAATACAGGATACAGAAGAGGTGATGGAGGAGTCGCTCTCGCTCGCCGATAAGGAGATTGAGCTGATCAGGAAGGCACTGGAGAAGCATGGGGGAAAAAGAAAGTATGCAGCACAAGAACTGGGTATCTCTGAACGTACTTTATACAGGAAGATAAAAGAGTATGATATCGGGTAAGGGAAAAATTGCAGGAGTGGCCGTTGCAGAAAGGCTGAAACAGCGTTGGCAAAGGTGGATGCCCATGGCCAGGGGTGCAGGGTTGAAAAGAACCTGGACCGGATTTGCCGGGATGGTTGCATTGTTGCTGCTGATGCACGGTTGCAAAACAATGAGTGTTAACTACTCCTTCAGCGGTGTGAATATTAGTCCGGACATAGAGACCGTTACAGTGGAGTATTTCCCCAACCGCGCACCGGTGGTACAGGCACAGCTCAGTCAGCTTTTTACCGATGCGCTGATTGACAAGATACAGTCGAACACCAACCTTGAGCTTGTGCCCGCCGGCGGGGATGTCAGTTTCTCGGGCGAGATCAGGAACTATGAGACGCGACCCACGGCCATCACCGGTTCGGAGACGGCGGCGCGAAACAGGCTTACAATATCAATCAGGGTGGTGTACACCAACAACATCGAGCCCGAACTGGAGTATGAGACAACCTTTTCAAGGTATGAGGATTATGATTCGAGTCAGAACCTCGCCGATGTGGAGAACGAACTGATCGATCTGATTATTGAGAGTATTTTAGATGATATATTTAACAAGGCATTTGTAAACTGGTAAAACCTTGTCTGGATGATAAACAGTGAAACACTCATTGAGATGTTAAGGACCGACCGGCTGACGGAGGAGGATGTTGGTAAGCTTGATCAGATGATCGCTGCCTACCCCTGGTTCGGTCCGGTAAGGTTTTTACGGCTGAAGGCAATGCATCAGCTGGGGCGGGAACCCGGTTTGGCGGAGCCTGGTTTGACCGCCGTTTTCAGTTGCGACAGGAGCCATCTCTACAGATATATCCGCGGAGAGGTGGATTTGTTGGGAGGAGTTCCGGGAGTTGATGGTTCAGAGCTGGAGTTTATCACTGATGATGACGATGTATTCGAAGGTGAAGAGGACCAGGTGATGCTGGAGGATGAGTCACCCCACGAGAAAGGTATTCCGGAAAAAGAGGAGGAGGAGATGGAGGAGCCGGAGAACGAGGAGCCCGATGCTGTGCCGGTTATTGATCCATTGGATGATGA
>CAYOVC010000011.1:0-19062 GCA_964407305.1 uncultured Bacteroidaceae bacterium
GCCATTTTTTCCATGTACACTACCTGGTACTCGATGTAGTCGGCCTCCATCGTATCCGGCAATTTATCTGCACGTTTACAGGCATGGTTGATTAGGAGGAAGATTGACAGTAGGGAAATGGTTCTTACAATGTTGCGCATGGATATAAAATATGGGTAAAAATAGGAAACGAAGACGAACTTAGCAAAGAGTTTGGTTAATGGATTCGGTTTTTTTTGATTTACCGGTGTACGGGGCATGGTATTGGGAATGCCGGACGACTTCAAAACCTATTGCAAAACATAATTCTTTCTGCTGTAAATCATTATTTTGGTAATAAACAGCACTGTAAATGTCCTAGATTTGTATTTTCTAAAAATGTATGCGAATGGAATATATCTCTGCATAGAAAATGAATTTTATAACTAATTAAATCATAAGGTCTTAAATACGACATATATGGCTATGAAAAAAGTTGCAGTAATCGCTTTGGGCGGTAACGCGCTCCTGCGGGGCGATCAGGCCGGCACCATTGATGAACAGGAGCAGAACACAACAGATACGTTGGAAAACCTTGTTCATCTGCTGAACGAGGGTTATGAACTGGTGATCACCCATGGCAACGGTCCCCAGGTGGGCAACATCCTGATGCGGAACGATGCCGGGGAGACGATTTATCAGATACCGCAGATGCCGTTGGATATTTGTGTGGCCGATTCGCAGGGTGGGATCGGATATATGATTGAGCGGATGTTGAGGAATGTGCTGAAAAAGCATGGAATTCAGAAAGAGATCGTTACCCTTGTTACACAGGTGCTTGTAAAAAATGATGATCCAGCTTTTGACCATCCGGCCAAGCGTGTAGGAAAGATCTATTCGCAGGAGGAGGCAGACAGATTGGTAGCGGACAAGGGATGGGTGTTTAAGGAGGACAAAAAGATGAAAGATGGTTGGCGGCGGGTTGTTCCTTCGCCGAAGCCTATCGGGATCATGAATGAAAATGTTGTGGAGTCACTTGCCAGGCAGGGGACCATTGTAATTGCTGCAGGTGGAGGTGGCGTTCCCGTGTACATTGATGAAAAGGACAGGGTCAGGCCGGCTGAGGCGGTGATTGACAAGGACCATGCCTCTGCATTGCTGGCAGCACATATCAGGGCTGATGAGTTTTATATTTTGACGGATGTCTCTTTTGTTTACATCAATTCCGGAAAAGAGACTCAGGAGGCCAAAGAGTTTCTTGATTATAAGGATACATTGGCATACCTTGAGGCAGGAATGTTTGGGGAGGGGGATATGGCCCCAAAGATTCGTGCATGTCTGGATTTTATCGAAAACGGGGGAGGAAAGAGTGTGATTACCGAGGCGTTTAAGCTGGAGGATAAAAGTTATGGTACAAAAATTACAATGGAATACGAAGATTAGACTATTTTTGCTGGTGGAACATAAAAGAAACAATTATGGCATATAATGTAAGGAACAGAAATTTTTTAAAGCTGCTGGATTTTTCACCTGAGGAGATCAGGTTTTTGCTCGATCTCAGTTTTTCATTAAAGCGGGCGAAATACAGTGGTACCGAGGAGCCGCGGCTCAAAGGAAAAAGCATTGCCTTAATCTTTGAGAAGGCATCGACACGCACGCGGTGCGC
Organism: uncultured Bacteroidaceae bacterium; assembly: GCA_964407305.1. GTDB lineage: Bacteria > Bacteroidota > Bacteroidia > Bacteroidales > M55B112. The sequence goes on from CAYOVC010000011.1 coordinate 1,625, forward strand.
TTTTGAGGTGGCAGCCTATGAACAGGGAGCGCATGTGACCTACCTGGGACCTACCGGTTCACAGATTGGGCAGAAGGAATCGATGAAAGATACGGCGCGGGTACTGGGCAGGATGTACGACGGTATCGAATACAGGGGCTTTGGTCAGGATGTTGTGGAAGAGCTTGGGAAATACGCCGGAGTTCCTGTCTGGAACGGACTTACAACGGAATTTCATCCTACGCAGATATTGGCCGATTTCATGACCATGATGGAGCATTCCGATAAACCGTTGCACCAGGTTGCGTTCGCGTATCTGGGAGATGCGCGAAACAACATGGGTAATTCGTTGCTGGTTGGTGCCGCAAAGATGGGGATGGATTTCAGGGCTGTTGCCCCGAAAGATTGTCAGCCCGAGGAGGCATTGGTGAAGCAGTGCCGGGAGATTGCAGAAAAAACAGGAGCGAAGATCACCATTACGGATGATGTGGATAAAGGTGTGAAGGGGGTCGATTTTCTCTATACCGATGTATGGGTATCGATGGGCGAGCCTGAGGAGGTATGGGAGGAGCGGATCAGGTTGTTGAAGCCCTACCAGGTAAACAGCGCCGTGGTGAAGAAAACAGGGAACAGCAATGTGAAGTTTTTACATTGTCTGCCTGCATTTCATAACCGGGAGACGAATGTAGGGGAGGAGATCTACCAGAAATTTGGTCTGGAGGCGATGGAGGTGACAGAGGATGTTTTTGAATCAGAGAATTCCCTGGTTTTCGATGAGGCGGAAAACCGGTTACATACGATTAAGGCCGCTATGGTTGCCACCTTGGGACAGTAATTTACCAGATCACATAATAGACAAACAGAAAAAGAAGGGTGGCACAAACCATCAATTTCATGCCTACACCCAAAAGGAATCCCAAAAAAGAGCCCCATCCGGACCTGAGCGCCTCTTGCTCTCGTTTTCCGGAGAAAAGTTCACCAATGAAGGCACCCGCGAACGGACCGAGAATTATTCCTGCCGGGCCGAAGAAGAGGCCTATGATCAATCCAATGGTGGCACCCCACATGCCGGCTTTTGATCCACCCCATCTCTTTGTTCCCCAGACCGGTACCGCGTAGTCGAGGATTGTTACGAGGATCACAAAGAAAAGCATGATCCAGAGGGAATTGTCATAGTTGGGATTATCGTTTACGCGTTCGGTCCAATGCAGAAGCAGGTAGCCTACCCATGCGAGCGGGGGGCCAGGAATGACAGGGAGGGCACTACCAAGGAAACCAATGATGATTAGGGCGATGCCGCCTATAATTAGTACTATTTCCATATCCATCTATTTATTTGCAAATATACGATCATTTAATTATAGACATTACATCTACAGACATTTCGCCCCTAACGGCTAGGGGCAGCTTGTGACATTTCGTGCTACAGACATTCTGCCCCTAGCGGGGCTAGCTATTTCTGTCCCTAACGGGGCTAGCCATTTCTGCCCTAGCGGGGCTAGCCATTCTACCCTTGGCGGGGCTATGCATGTCGGCCCTAATGGGGCTATGCATGTGGGCCCTGGCTGTAAATTATCGAGTAAAAGCGGCACTAAAGTGCCATGTTCGTTATTTCGATAACATATTTTAACGGTTTAAAATTTTTTTGATATAGATATTTTTATATATTTATCTATGATTAATGATAGCAAGATGAATTCAATAACACGCCACAAGTGAATTCGAAAAACGAAAAGGGTCCAGTAGTTAATGTTTTGACTTCGTCGAGCTTGCAGGCTCGGTTCTTGCAAAGAATATTTAGATATTTTATTGATTGGGGGTATTGTGAAGGACAGTGAAAATATATATGACAAGATCAGGGAGTTGATCGGGAAATCTCCCGGGAATGTAAATATCATGGAAGATACCATTGACGTTGATCTCCAGGCGGAGTACTTTGAATATTCCAGGCAGATATCAACTGAATTTGATGGTGAATGGGCGCTGGACCAAATTGAATTTTTGCAAGATAGTGATTACCCGCTGAAAGGAAAAAAGCAGATTCTTGCCAGACTGGCTTCTATGGAGGATGTTGCTGCTTACCGGGCGATCGAGGCTTATGCTGATGCTCCCGATAAAGATTTACGTGACTGGAGTATTTTAGCTTTACAGGAGTCAAGAATGCACCTGGAGAGCCATTTGCTGGAAGAGAACCAGGTATTTATTTCGACAGGACTTGGGGGCAAAGAGAACAAACTACGGTATTTTGTAGTGCTGATAGCTCACGACAAGCACGAACTTACTGAATTTCAAAAAAAAATTATTCAGGAAGAGTTCCCATACGTGTTAAAAAAATATGAAGGAGAGGTTGAGGAGTTTGATTTTTCCGGCTATCTAGCTACAATGTTATTGCTCATCCCGATGCAATATCCTATCCATGATCTTTTTTTGGAAGGGATTCTTGAATGCAATCAATATGGAGACTTTCTCCATGATAATTGTGTTATAACAAATGTTAAAAAGCTTACCTTTGAAGAGGTTGAAGCCTTCATTGAAAAAAGAGAAATAGACAATAATTCCGGAGATTCGGAAGAAAGTCTGAATTAAAATCTGACAGGGATCTTACTACTAAAAATCAGCTATTGTTGTCATCCAGATCTTCAAAATCCACATTGGTAAAGTCTTTGGATTCAGCTGCAACAGCAACCTCTTTTTCAGCTTTATCGTCTGACTGATATTCAGCTTTTTCTTCAGGCTCTGTCATTTGAGGATTGGCCTCACGGATGAATTCAATGACCTCATTTAAACTGTCTGCAAACTTGTCAAAATCCTCTTTGTAGAGAAATAGCTTGTGCTTTTCATAAAAGAACTTGCCATCTTTCCCAAAACGTTTCTTGCTCTCTGTGATGGTAATGTAATAATCGTTGCGCCTCGTAGCCTTCACATCAAAAAAGTACGTTCTTTTTCCAGCCCTTACAATGCTTGAGTGAATCTCTTCCCGCGGATTCTCATTTGCCATCTCATCTCTTTTTTCTGATCCTTCTTCGTTCATTACTGGTGATTTAGTTCAGGTTTTTTTGTTGTGCAATCCTTGTTTCCTCTTCAAAAATGTAAATTATTTTATTAATATTCAAATTAATCTCGAAATGCCTTGTCCCAATCGTTATAATAAATTGGAAAAATAGTGTAAATTTGCCCGTGAATAATATGAAAACAGAGGTTCTTTAAACATGATCAGCAGAAGGCAATTAAGAATTAAAACGCTTCAGACACTTTATGCATATTACAATAATGGCAGCGGAGAAGTGGTTAAAGCGGAAAAGGAATTATTGTATAATGTCAACAAGGCCTATGATCTTTATCATTCTGTTTTTGTTCTTCTGATAGATATAGCAAATTATGCCGAGTCACGAATTGAATTGGCACGCAACAAGCATATGCCTTCCGAGGATGACCTTCAGCCAAATACCCGTTTTATAGATGCCAATCTTATCGGTCAGTTGCGGAATTGTGACCAGTTAATCAGATACGTTGAGGCTAAAAAGATTTCATGGGCCAATTATCCTGAATTAATCCGTGAGTGCTACCAGGAAACAATCACCTATGAAGGATATGTCGAATTTATGAATGCAGATCGGGTGAAATTTGCTGATGAGGTAAGGTTTTTTACCCGTCTTCTTACTGATGTGATCTATCCAAACGAAAGTCTTGAACAGGTATTGGAGGAACAAAGTATCTACTGGACGGATGATCTGGAATACATGATCAGCATGGTGATCAAAACATTGAAAAGGTTCAGGGAAGATGGTCAGCAGGTGAATCCCCTGCTTGATCTGTTTAAGAATCCCGAAGGAAAGAGGATTCCGGAGGACAAGCAGTTTGCCATGGAACTTTTGCGAAAATCGATTGCAAACAGGGAAGAATATATCAGCTATATCAAGACAAATACCAGGAACTGGGATCTGGAAAGGATCGCTTTTATGGATATTTTAATCATGCAAATGGCAATAACCGAATTTATCGGGTTTCCATCAATCCCTACAAAAGTTACATTGAATGAGTACCTTGAAATATCCAAGATATACAGTACCAGCAAAAGCAACGTATTTATTAATGGCGTGCTCGACAAAGTTGTCTCTCAATTGAGGGAAAGCAACAAAATCAGAAAAACCGGGCGCGGTCTTATTGGAGAATTTGATGGTCAGACAGAGAATTAAACTATCTTTGCATCTCAGATGAAGCAAATAGTTACATATGGTTTAATCTTCGTATTCATGATTATTGCCGGATGCACCGATAATACGGGCAAGACGCAGATATCAGAGAATACATTCAGTGAAAATCATGAGCCCCAACCTGTGATTGTATTTGAGCAGACCATACAGGATATGGGGGTTATCAAGGAGGGAGAGTTGATAGCAGCCTGGTTTTCCTATAAAAATAATGGAAACATACCACTTGTTATCCACGATATTAAAGCCGGTTGCGGATGTACAGTCCCCGACTGGAGTGAGCAGCCGCTTGAGCCCGGAGCATCAACGACGTTAAAGGTTATTTTTAATTCAGCCGGCAAAAAGGGAACACAGAATCTCCGGATATCTGTTTTCTCCAATGCCGTGAACCAAAAAGAGGATCTGCTTTTAAAAGCTATTGTAAACAGTAAACAGTAATCACTAACCGAAATTTATATTAGTTATGAATCAATTATTTGTATTATTGCAGGCGGGTGCCGAGGCCCCGAAATCACCAGGGATGCAGTCCCTGATATTCCTTGTGTTGATCATTGTGGTCTTCTATTTCTTTATGATCAGGCCGCAGGTTAAAAAGCAGAAGGAGATGACCAATTACAGGAACCAGCTGAAAAAGGGAGATAAAGTACTTACCAGTGGGGGTATCTATGGTAAAATTAATGATGTGAAGGAGACAACTGTGATCCTGGAGATCGCTGAAAATATGATTGTGAAGGTAGACAAGAGCGCTATAGTAAAGGATGCATCAGACACTAATACAGCGAAAAAGTAGACCGATCTGTCAGATGGTTTCAGAGTTCAGTCGAATCATTTACGGCTGAACTCTCTTTTTTTTGTATTTTTACTAACAGATGGCAACAAAGGACCCCGGAAATAGAACCAGACCTTCAGAAGTCCCAAAAGACAATTACCTGGAGTGGAAAAGGAGAATCATGGTATTTTCCTTCTTCCTGGTTATTTCTGTTATTATCTGGCTGTTAAATGCGTTAAGCAAGGACTATACAACAGCTATAAAATATCCGATCGCCTACAGCAGATTTCCGCAGGATAAAGTGCTGATCAGTGAGGTGCCAGACCACCTCGGATTAACAGTGACCGGACATGGCTACGCACTCTTAAGCTATAAGCTATCGAACAGACCGATCCCCATCAGTTTTCCGGTTTCAGGTTTTACGATGAACAGGATGCCCGAGGATACAACGAAGTTTTATATTCTGACACGCTATGCCAGGGATCGTGTAGAGCGACAGTTGTCGGGGGAACTAAAACTGGTTGAGATATTTCCGGACACCCTCGTTTTTCAGTTTGCAAATGAGGTGGACCGGTGGTTGCCCATGGAACCTGTCATCGAATTTGGTATAGGAAAGGGGTTTACGTTGATAGACGAGGTTGAAATCAGCCCGGAATCAATCATGGTGACCGGTCCGGATATCTACCTCGATACAATGCAATCCATGAGAACCGAAAAACTTGTACTTGGAACGCTTGAAAAAAATTATAGAGGAACACTCAGAATCGCGAACTATCCGGGACTAAACTACCAGAAGAGTATCGTAAACTGTGTTATTCGGATTGAAAAGCTAACAGAGGTGCAGGTGAGGGTGCCGGTACAGATCAGCGGACTACCGGATTCACTCAGGATGCAGACTTTTCCTCAACAAGTGACAGTAAAAGGAATGATCGGATTAAGTGATTATGAAAGGGTTGTGCCGGAAGCTTTCAGGATCGAAGTGAATTATGATGATGTACTGGAAAACAAAAACAGGCTGGAGGTGCAGATGAGAACCAGTCCTGATGAACTCATGTCTGCAGACTTTTATCCAAGATATGTCGAATACCTGTTATCAGTAAAATAATGTTGAAAATCGGTCTTACAGGGGGGATTGGTAGTGGAAAAACATATGTAACCGCCATTTTCAAGGAGCTGGGAATCGCTGTCTATAATGCCGATACAGAAGCAAAAAGGATCATGGAAACTGATCCGGTTGTCGGCAGGCTTATTCAGAGACTACTCGGTACGGAAGCTTTCAAAGACGGAAAATTGAACAGGAAGGTTATCAGTGAGATCGTTTTTTCTGACAAAAAGAAACTTGAAAAACTGAACTCGATTGTTCACCCGGTAGTACGTCAGGATTTTCAAAAATGGACACTGGATTATGCTGAACAGCCCTATGTAATAAAAGAGGCAGCGATTCTTTTTGAATCTGGTGCAGCAGAAGCGATGGACTATACCGTTTTTATTAAGGCTGACATCGACACCCGCATTGAAAGGGTGGTTGAACGTGATCATGTACCGGCAGCGATGGTAAGGAAGCGGATCAACAACCAGATGGACGACCGTGAGAAGGAAAAACTTGCCGATTTCGTAATTAATAACGAGACCGGTAGTATGATTCTTCCGCAAATTGTAGATTTGCATAATAAACTTGTAAAAATTAATCGTTAACAGATGGCAAAATTTGGTAAATGGGTAGGACTTGGCCTGGGATGGGCCGTAGGCGGACCGATCGGAGGGATCCTTGGTCTTGCCCTGGGCTCTATGTTCGACGGATCAACCACTGCTGAACCGCCGCGGGGGCGTCTCTATCAGTCAGCAACCCGAAGGGGTGATTATGCAGCTTCCCTGCTGGTGTTGGTTGCTGCTGTAATGAAAGCGGATGGGCGCGTTATGAAGAGTGAGTTGGAATATGTAAAGAACTATTTTCTTTCCCGCTTTGGAAATGAGGCTGCACAGGAAGCGATCGGGATGCTGAGGGATATCCTTAAGCAGGAGATACCGGTTCGTGATGTAACCGCACAGTTGAACCAGCGCCTGGATTATTCCTACAGGCTTGAAATGGTCCACTTCCTGTTCGGTATCGCAGCTGCCGACTCCGGAGTGAGTGATTCAGAGAAGAAATTGATCAGGCAGATCGCCGGTTTTATGAATATCTCTGCTTCTGATCTTGAGAGCATACAGGCTATGTTTATCAGTGCTTCGGATGCTGCATATAAAATACTTGAGATCGATTCCACCGCTTCTGATGAAGAACTTAAGAAAGCATACAGAAGAATGGCAATGAAATATCATCCGGACAAGGTGGCCCATCTGGGTGAAGACTTTAAAAAGGTGGCGCAGGAAAAATTCCGCAAGGTAAAGGATGCATACGACAGCATAAAAAAGGATCGTGGGATCAAATAATACCAATCATTCTAATAATCATTAAACGCATTTCATGTGAAGACAATAAAGGTAAAAGATCTGATGGCAATTTCCGGTAAAGGTGGATTGTTCAGATTCCTGGCACAGGCCAGGAATGGTGTTGTAGTTGAATCTTTAACAGATAAAAAACGTACAATTGCCCCCCCCACAGCAAGGGTGAGTGCACTGGAGGATATCTCAATTTTCGGTAATGAGGAGGATGTCCCGCTTGCCGATATCATGATGAAAATACATGAAAAGGAGGATGGAGGCCCGGCGATCGATCCGAAATCAGGAAATGAGGAGCTGAAGGCCTATTTTACTGAGGTGTTTCCAGGCTATGATCCTGACCGCGTATATGTATCGGATATTAAAAAAGTGATCAACTGGTACAATCAATTGCATGAGCAGCAACTGCTCGAGTTGATTGATAAGGAAGAAGAAAAGGAAGATGAGGCTGGCCCGCCAGACGAATCAGGTGAAAAGATGCCCGACATGGATACCGATTAAGGGGTTACAGCCTGTTTATCAGACAGCGCATTCTATTATACTTGCTATATTTCATTTTCCGGACTCCTTTGCTTCGATCCATAAAGCCTCCATCTCCCCGATGGATAAATCGTTGATCAAACGTCCATTTGCTCTTGCATGCTCCTCGATATAGTTAAACCGGCTGATAAATTTCTTGTTGGTCCGCTCAAGGGCCGTTTCAGGCTCAATATCGAATAGCCTCGCTGCATTAACAATTGAAAAGAGCAGGTCGCCAAATTCCCGTTCAACGGACTCCCTGTTTCCTGATTCGATCTCCTGGCGGACCTCTGTAATCTCCTCGCTCACCTTGTCCCAGACATCCTCTGGTTCGCTCCAGTCGAACCCCACGGCCCTTGCCTTGTCCTGTATCCTGTGGGCCTTGATCATGGCAGGAAGGGATCGAGGGACGCCGCTGAGGACCCTTTTGGTTCCATTGTTCTCCTTCATTTTTAACGCTTCCCAGTTATTAATCACCTCCCGGCTTCCCGAGACCTCTCTTTCTCCAAACACATGTGGGTGCCTGGATATCAGCTTCTCACTGACCGTGTTAATCACATCGGTAATATCAAAGGCACGCTTTTCATCGCCAATTTTCGCATAAAAAACTATATGTAATAGCAGGTCCCCCAACTCGGTCCGGATCTCATTCATATCCTGTTCAATGATCGCATCAGCGAGTTCGTAGGTCTCCTCAATGGTAAGATTCCTCAACGATTCCATTGTCTGTTCACGGTCCCACGGACATTTTTCCCTGAGTTCATCCATGATGTCCAGAATTCTCCCGAATGCCTCCAGCTTCCCCTTTTTGTTACTCATGTACTATCTTGTTTAAATTCTACCCTGATCGTAGAATCTGTGTTTAAATTAAGCAGGTCCTTGGCCGATCCGCTCCTGATCGCAATTTCCAGCAGGTTGACAGAGTTGAATAGTGCAAGCAGATCACCGGCACTTGTTTCCGAATAAAAGAAATTGATCCTGTTGATTTTGTAATGCTTGCTTTGAACATAGATCGTAAACTGCCTTTTTTGTCCAATACGGTCAAAAAGCTCCCTGGAAATGTTGGTTATTGCATTACCGAAAGAATCAATATAGATGACTGCTCCGGTAATCGTATTATTCTCCAGGGTGGCCCGCAGGGGAACCTGCTTTCTGAAATCGACAGTTGATTCACCCAGTGCATCAAGCATCTCTCCATTGAATATGCGGCATGCCGCTGTACTGAAACAGGTCAGTGAAGGAAAACTTTTAACATCATTATTACCATCCGTTGTCAGCTTAACGACTTCAATACCTGCGGGATCGCCGAGTAGACCGAGAATACCATTGTCGGCGGTCAGAAAAAAGTGGCCATTTAGTTTTGCTGCCAGCATGCCTCCGCCAGGCTCAATGTCAGACCCGACCGCAATGATGTGAACCGTGCCTTCCGGGAAATGCAGATAGCTGTTTCTGACAATAAAGGCAGCTTCGGCGACGCCAAAATTTCTTATCTGGTTGCTGAGTGTAATGATCCTGACATCTTCACAGGAAGATAAAATGGAACCCATTATGGCTCCGGTATAAAAGTCGTCTTTCTTCCAATCCGTGGTTAGTGTAACAACATGCATTTGAATAGTAGCAGGATTTTCTATTGGAATGTAAAAAAAAACAGCTTATTTTGTCATGATCAAAAGTAGTGATTATAAATCAATTTATGGCGCAAAAGCTGATCTATTTGGAAGGTATTGATCCTATTGATTTTTTTGGGGTTAACAATGTACGCTTCAATAGATTAAAGTCTTTTTTTAACGATCTGAAGATTGTCTCCCGGGGAAATGAGCTGAAAGTTGAGGGAGATCTCTCCCGCATTGAGCAGTTGGAAGAAAAGGTTGAATTGCTGGTTAGGTTCATTGTGAAGTTTAACCGGCTTACCATGGATGACTTTAATGAAATACTGGAGGGCGATGCATCTTACAAGATCTCCGCCCCAGGTCCTAAAGAGGAGGTTCTGCTCCACGGGGAGAAGTCAAAACCGATCCGGGCGCTCACGATCCACCAGAAGGAGCTGGTCGGTCAGTCGGAAAAGAACGACCTGGTCCTTGCTGTGGGACCAGCGGGCACAGGAAAGACCTATACTGCCATTGCACTTGCTGTACGTGCGCTGAAAAACAGGGAGGTAAACAGGATTATTCTCACGCGACCTGCCGTTGAGGCTGGTGAAAAGCTTGGCTACCTTCCGGGTGATTATGCCCAGAAGCTGGATCCCTATCTTCAGCCGCTGTTTGATGCGCTGCGCGATATGATCCCGGCCAAAAAGCTGATGCAGTTAATGGAGGATCATGTGATCCAGATCGCACCCCTGGCCTATATGAGGGGAAGAACGCTCGATAAAGCCTTTGTCATTCTCGATGAGGCCCAAAATACAACCTCCAGTCAGTTCAAAATGTTTCTTACACGAATGGGACCACAAGCAAAATTTATTGTAACAGGAGATATCACACAGGTGGACCTTCCGGGGAATACGAAATCCGGACTGATTGAGGGAATGCAGATACTCAAAGAGATCAAGGGAATAAGCATGATCCTCTTCGATGAAAGGGATATTATCAGACACAGGCTTGTGAAGGAGATTGTCAGGGCCTATGATAAAACAGATACAACAAATAAATAGAAAAAACATGAGAGCATTAAAAGGAACAACATTTAATTTTCCGGAACAAAAAAGCGTTTACCATGGAAAGGTACGGGATGTCTACAACATCAGTGACGAACTCCTGGTAATGGTAGTTACCGACCGGATATCGGCATTTGATGTGGTACTTCCCAAAGGGATTCCCTACAAGGGACAAGTGCTCAATCAGATTGCTGTCAAATTTTTGGATGCAACCTCCGACCTGGTACCGAACTGGAAGGTCAGCTCTCCTGACCCGAATGTCACTGTTGGACACTATGCAGAACCATTGAAGGTTGAAATGGTAATCAGGGGATACCTTACGGGTCATGCCTGGCGAGAGTACCGCGATGGGAAACGGTCACTTTGCGGTGTTTCAATGCCGGAAGGAATGCGTGAACACGACAAATTCCCTGAGCCGCTCATCACACCAACTACAAAAGCAGACGAGGGTCATGATGAGGATATCTCCCGTGAAGAGATCATCGCACAGGGTCTCGTTTCTAAGCAGGATTACGAGGTATTGGAGAATTACACCCGAAAATTATTTAAGCGGGGTACTGAGATGGCTGCTAAAATGGGCCTTATCCTGGTCGACACCAAGTATGAATTTGGCAAAAAAGATGGAAGCATCATCCTGATCGATGAGATCCATACGCCCGATTCGTCCCGTTATTTTTATGCTGAAGGATATGAGGAGCGGCAGGAGAAGGGTGAGCAGCAGAAGCAGCTTTCCAAGGAATTCGTTCGGCAATGGCTTATATCCAATGGTTTTCAGGGAAAGGAAGGAGAGGAGATGCCGGAGATGCCAGAAGAATTTGTACGCGAGGTTTCTGAACGTTATATCGAGCTATATGAGCAAATAACAGGTGAGAAATTCATGCAAGGTGACACATCAGAAATAGAGAGACGAATTGAGAAAAATGTGTTGGAATTTCTTAATCAATAATTCGGGAAGTTTTTTTCCGTTATTCAGATAATGGTATTGTATAAACAAACCTTTGCGGCGATACTCACAGCCCTGTTGTTTGTCTTAACATCAGCGGTATTTGCGCAGGAACCGGTCAAGGTAACCCGCTCGGATAACAAAGTGATCCTGGAGGGAAAAATCTACTATGTGCATATTGTCAAAGCGGGACAAACACTTTATTCTATAGCCAGGGCCTACAATGTATCTGAAAAGGAGATAATGATCGAAAATCCTGGTACAACTGCGGATCTGGCTATCGGTCAGGTGCTTAAAATTCCTTCAGATCCGGCATCGGCTTTTGCTGTTGACACAAAGGAGATTCAGACAGAACAAAACAGGCATACCCTGAAAGAGGGAGAAACGCTTTATGCTGTCTCAAAAAAATATGGATGTACAGTTGATGACCTCATCAGGCTTAATCCGGGACTGGATATCAATGACATTCCTGTGGGCTATGAGATTATTCTTCCTCCCCCTGTTGAGGAGCCCATGAATGAACTTTCGTTTGACGAAGAGGGCTATCTGTTCCATAAGGTAAAGAGAGGGGAGACCTTGTTTTCAATTGCCCGTTATTACGGGGTTAGTGTCAGGGAGATCAGATCAGTAAACAGGGAGCTTGGATGGGGAGGTCCCAGGAGCGGAGATGTTCTTCGTATTCCACAGCCGACAACGACGGTATCGGAAATATTCTCCCCGGTACCTGTTTTCGATGATACATTGAAAGTGACAGAGCCGGATACATTACCTTCTGAAGAAACCTACAGATATACGGAACTGCAGGAGCCGGACCATTTTGAAGAGAGGATGTACAAGATCGCTTATATGATACCTTTCAATTATTCCGAGATGGAGCCCCTCGATTCTCTCCTGAAGGGTGAGCGATCAGCCTTCAGAAGAGAGCGGATAAGGGAGGAGTATAAAATGGAGATGGAAAAACCCCAATCAGTTAATTTCCTGGAGTTTCTCGAGGGTAGCCTGTTAGCCGCTGATATTCTGACAGATTCAGGTATGCAGGTTGAAATAAAGATATACGATACCAGGAGAAGTATGGAAAGAACCCGGGAAATTCTTGCTGAGCCCGCTTTCTCTCAGACAGATCTGATTATAGGTCCGTTTTTTAATTTCAATATGGAACTTGTTTCGGAATTTTCCAAAACGCACAGGATACCGATGGTCTCACCTTTCTATTCCAATGATACGCTTCTGCAAAAGAACCCATACCAGTTTCAGCCAACTCCCCAGTATAAAACTGAATACAAACAGAATGCTGCTTTTATTGGCAGGTTATACGATAGCAACCTCATTCTGGTGCATGAAGGAGATTCTTCCAATATAGAAAAAATTGCCTATTATAAAGAGGTGCTATTCGAAGAGCTGGAAAAATACTCTGCTGTCGAAACGGTAATGTTTAAAGAGGTGGTTATCAGTAATGGAAATACCGAAGGATTGGTCCATTCACTCAATCCAAATATGAAAAACCTGGTTATTCTTCCTTCAGTTGACGAGGCATTTGCCAGCATGGTTGCCAGCCGACTTTTTTATGAGCTTGGGAACTACGATATTGAACTGTTCGGATCCTCCTACTGGGTTGGGTTTAAAAATATTGAGATAGATTATATCCATGCGCTGAATCTCAAAATTTCCCATACACACTGGTATGATTATCATGATGCCAGCTTTCTTGATTTCCTGCGTAAATTCAGGTCGAGCTATATCAAGGAGCCCGGAACTTATACCCGAATGGGATACAATTACGGCACCGTAGGCTATGACCTGAGCATGTACTTTCTCTCGGCGCTCAAACGGTATGGCCCACGTTTTATCCTTCACCTTAATGAACATAATGTGGACGCCATGGTATTTGACTACCGGTTTGGACGAATATCCCCTTCGGGAGGTTATGAAAACAGGAATCTGCATTATTATCATTTTAACGAAGAGATGGAAGTGGAAGAGATACAAATGCCTGAAAGACCACCTATACATCAATACCTGCGGCCAGCCGGCGATGATCCGATCTACTTCCGGTGGTCAAATCCCGATCCTGATACTTCAATGAATATTTTACATTAAACCATCAGGCGTTTTTCAACACTCATGGAGGCAATTGGTTAAACATAATGATAAAAAAGGAGCGAATAAATGATCTTACCCCTGATCGAAAATTAGGCGGGAATGTTATATATTGGATGAGTCGCGAACAACGCGTTGCAGATAACCCCGGACTTTTGCATGCGAAGGACCTTGCTGATAAACTGAACTGTAGTCTTGCAGTTGTCTTTACACTTACCGATAATTTTCTTGGGGCAGTTTACCGGCAATATGACTTTATGCTCCGGGGATTACACGAGGTCGGTATTTCACTGCAGGAAAAAAACATTCCATTTTACCTGCTGACAGGTGATCCCCCCAAACTGATTTCATCATTTGCCGGGGATCATCATATAGGAACGATCGTTTTCGACTTCGATCCGCTGAGGATCAAAAGACAATGGCATGAGGAGGTTATCCGGAACAGCCGTTGTAAAATGATTGAGGTGGATGGACATAATATTGTTCCCGCAAGATTTGTTAGTGATAAGCTTGAATACGGAGCCTATACGCTACGGCCAAAGATCCACAAGCGCCTGGGTGTTTTTCTTGAAGCGTTGCCGGAGTTGAAGAAAATGAAGCAGCAGGTTTCGCTGCCTGCATTATTTTCACATGAAAGCGTTTTAAATAAGCTGCAGCTCGATCGTACGATTCAGCCTGTAGGTTGGATCCTTCCGGGCGAAAAGGAGGCGATGAAGGCATTGGAAGATTTTACAGACAAGCGATTACCTGAATACAAGGCTTTCAGGAATGATCCGAACAGGAAAGTGGTGTCCAAACTTTCACCCTACCTGCATTTCGGACAAATATCCTCGCTCCGGATTGCCCTCGAGGTGCTTAATAAGCATGGTAAGGATGAAAACAGTGAAACTTTCCTTGAGGAGCTGATCGTTAGAAAAGAGCTATCGGATAATTTCTGTCATTATAACCCGGATTATGATAACGAAGAAGGGTTTCATGACTGGGCAAAAAAAACCCATCGGGAACATGCAAGGGATGAACGTGAATATAGCTATTCTACCGGGCAATTTGAACAGGCAAAAACCCACGACCCGCTCTGGAACGCTGCCCAGATGGAGATGGTTAAAAGCGGAACAATGCATGGTTACATGCGAATGTATTGGGCAAAAAAGATTCTTGAATGGACAGAGGATATCGGTCAGGCGATGGAGGTCGCAATCTATCTCAATGACAGGTACCAGTTGGATGGCCGAGATCCAAACGGGTATACCGGTATTGCATGGTCGATTGGTGGTGTGCACGATCGCGCATGGACGGAGCGACCGGTTTTCGGGAAGATCAGGTATATGAATTATAACGGATGCAAACGAAAATTCGATGTCGATGAATATATCCGCGGTGTTGAAGCATTGAAATGAATCCCGTGCTGGTGATTCACAATATTATAAACCAGGAAGCCGGAGAAAGATGTCCGGATCATTTAAATGTAAAATAAACGATCTGCTTTATGAAACCAAAACTAATGACACCTCTCATATTTCTGCTGTTCATATTCTCGTGTGAGCGCAATGTTGATACGTACGATAACTATGTTGTGATGGTATCACTGGATGGCTGCAGGTGGGATTACCCTGCGCTGTATAACACGCCGACCCTGGATGCCATCGCTGCATCGGGTGTAAGTACTGAATGGGTGCGTTCCTCCTTTCCCACGAAAACCTTCCCCAACCACTACGCGCTTGCTACCGGTCTCTATCCTGATCATCACGGACTTGTGAATAACTCCTTTTATGATCATGAACTGGGACTTTTATACCGGATGGGCAACAGGGAGATGGTGGAAAATCCGGATTTCTACGGGGGCGAGCCTATCTGGAACACGGCTGAGAAGCAGGGGATGATCAGCGCATCTTTTTTCTGGGTTGGTTCAGAGGCTCCGGTTCAGGGTGTGCAACCCACCTACTGGAAGAAGTATGATGGATCGGTTCCCTATGTTTCAAGGATCGATACGGTGATGCACTGGTTAAAGCTGCCACTGGAGATCCGTCCGAGGCTGGTGATGCTGTACTTTGATCAGCCGGATGCAATTGCACACACATACGGACCGGTACATGCTGAGACAGGAAGGGTGATGGAGGAGATGGACGGACTTGTAAGTGACCTGCGTCACAGGATCAGTAAGTTGCCCTATGGCGACAGGGTCAATTTGCTTGTTACCTCAGACCATGGGATGGGAGCCACCTCACCTGAACGCTACGTAAACATCAATGAACATATCGAAGAGGATTGGGTCGTTGAGGTGATCGGGGGTAATCCCGTTTACCTGATGGATGCTTCTGATGGTTTTGAGGATTCGGTAGTAAACCGGTTTAGCAAGGTCCGGGGAATCTCAGCCTGGCGCAAGGAGAACCTTCCTGCGCATCTCAACTACGGTACCAACCCGCGCATCCCCGATATTGTTATTGTTGCCGACAGCAGCTGGTCGATCGGGCTCAGACCAGATCCTTCCCGATACATGGGCGGTGCACATGGATATGATAACAGCAACAGCGATATGCACTATTTTTTTTATGCTGAAGGGCCTGCTTTAAAGAGGGGATACATGCCCCCGCCGTTTGAGAATGTCGATATCTACCCGCTGGTCGCCCATATCCTGGGACTTGATCCGGCGGAGACGGACGGTGACCTGAAGGATGTGCAGGGAATGCTGCAGCAATCTATTTCACGAGATAGATAAACTCGCCGACCCCGATAGGGATATTCAAAAAGTACCAGATAAACAGCAGGACCGTCCAGAGGATAAACAGGATCGTTGCGTATGGCACCAGGAGCGACAGGATCGTTCCGATCTTCAACCGATTATCGTATTGGTGTATCCAGCCGATCAGCAGCGGGAAGTATACGTACAATGGCGAGATGCTGTTGGTAATCGAATCGCCGATCCGGTACATCAGTTGAGTGAATCCCGGACTAAAGTTCAGCTCTGCCAGCATGGGAATAAAGATCGGGGCGAAGATGGCCCATTTTGCTGACCCGGAGCCAAGGAAAATGTTCAAAAATGCGATAAGCAGAATGAAAAGGATGAACATCAAGGGCCCTGTCAGGCCGGTAGCCTGTAAAAACTCGGCACCGTTAATAGCCAGGATGGAGTCGAGGTTCGACCAGCTGAAAAGGTTGATGAACTGCGCCACCACCAACATCAGCACAATATAACCGGCAAGGCCCCGCATGCCATGTTCCATGTGTTTCAAAATGTCATCCTTCTTTTTGATCGTCCCCACCGCTTTGCCATAGAAATACCCTGGAATGGCAAACATCAAAAACAGGATCGGTACCAGTCCGCGCAAAAAGGGCGAGGGAACGATCGATCCTGTGTCGGGATCCCGCAGCGGACCGTTTGCAGGGGCAACCAGGGCTACAATAATGATTGTGTAAATGAGAAAAGAGATTCCTGCATGTTTGAGCCCTCTCTTCTGTTCGGGAGTAAGGTCCTTTTTGCCTTCAGCAATTTCAGCCACCTTGTTCATGCCTGCGAATCCGGCACAACGGGGGATCGTAAATCTTCTTACGATAAAGGCACCTCCAAAACCAACCATAATGGTGGAGATGATCATGAAATACCAGTTGGCGGTGGCACTGACCTCCATTGGGGGGATCATTTTTTCAGTGATCTCTGTACTTATACCGGCAAGGAGCACATCAGTTCCGGCGATGAAAAAGTTGGCGGTGAATCCCGCAGTGGCCCCTGCATAACCTGCGATCAGCCCGGCAATGGGATGATACCCGAGCTGCATAAAGATCAGCGCTGCAATGGGGGGAACCACGACCACACCGGCATCGGATCCGATG
>CAYOVC010000012.1:0-18535 GCA_964407305.1 uncultured Bacteroidaceae bacterium
GGCGGCCTCACCTGGATCAAATCGACAAAGGGGCTGCCCTCTGTGGATATCGGGGGCATGGGGATCGCTGTGTCGCCCGCCGACCACAACGTGGTGTACCTGATCGTTGAGGCAGCCGATGGTAAAGGCGGTTTTTTCCGCTCCTCCGACAGGGGCGCTTCGTGGGATAAGATGAGCGATCACCACTCATCCGGACAGTACTACAATGAGATCTACTGCGACCCCCTCGATGTCAATAAAGTATATTCCATGGAGACCTACTCCAAGGTGACCCTCGATGGTGGAAAAACATGGAGGAACATGGGGAGGGACAACCGGCATGTAGACGACCATGCGCTCTGGATCGATCCGGACGACACAAATCATATAATCATCGGTGGCGATGGGGGCGTTTATGAAACCTTCGATGGCGAAGCTACCTGGCAGTTCAAAACCAATCTTCCGGTCACACAGTTCTACCGTGTGAACGTCGACAACGACTACCCTTTTTATAATGTGTACGGGGGAACGCAGGATAATAATACGCTGATGGGGCCTTCTCAAAATACCAGCTCTTCCGGCGTGGAGAGCTACGAATGGAACGCGATTCTCGGCGGTGACGGATTCTGGGTCGGCATCGATAAGGAATATCCCAACCTGGTCTATTGCGAATACCAGTACGGCAATTCCTACAGGTACGACAGGGCCAGTGGGGAGTCGGTTGGCATCAAGCCACGTCCGCGCAAAGGGGAGGTGACCTACAAGTGGAACTGGAACGCGCCCCTGGTGGTGAGCAAGCATGTGCCCGGGCGAATCTATGCCATGGCCAACAAGGTGTTCAGGTCGGACGACCGCGGCGACAGCTGGGAGGTGATCAGCGATGATCTTACCTCCGGAACGGACCGCAACACATGGCCGGCGATGGACCACTACTGGAGCTGGGATGCCGTGGTAAAGGATGTGTCAACCAGCCTCTTCGGTACAGGAGTCTCCTTCTGCGAATCGCCCCTGGATGCAGACCTGCTCTATGCAGGAACCGACGATGGGGTGCTCTCCGTTACGGAAGATGGAGGAAAAAGCTGGAGAAAAATCACCACATTTGATGGTATTCCTGCGTATACTTATATCAGCGATATCATGGCCGATAAACACGACGTGAATACAGTCTATGTATCGTTCGACAACCGAAAACGTGACGATTTTAAACCCTATATTCTGCAAAGTACGGACAAGGGAAAAACATGGCAACCGGTCGTAGGCAACCTGCCCGAAGACCAGACGGTACATACCCTGGAGCAGGACCATCAGGTCCAGTCGCTCCTCTTTGCAGGCACTGAATTCAGTTGTTTTTTCTCCCTGAACGGGGGAGGGGAGTGGACAGAGTTGAAATCGGGTATGCCGGCTATTGCGGTGCGCGACATGGTGATCCAGGAGCGTGAGAACGACCTGGTGCTGGCCACTTTCGGACGGGGCTTTTATATCCTCGACGACTATACCCCATTGCGGGAACTGGCACAGGATATGGCCATCAAGGAGTCAGATGCACACATCTTCGATATCCCCGCAGCCAAAATGTACAATACCACGCGCGGAAGGTATGGTCAGGGTTCATCCTACTTCACGGCACCCAATCCGGAATTTGGTGCGCTCTTTACCTATTATGTAAAGGAGGTACCGAAAACAATGAAGGCTGAGCGCAAGGAGGAGGAGGAGAAGTTGTTTGAGGAGAAGAAACCGATCCCGCAACCGTCGCGTGATCAGCTGAGGGAGGAGGAGAAGGAGATCGCTCCCTACCTGGTACTCACCGTGTATGATGCGTCGGGTGCTGCTGTCAGAAGGATCACAACTGATGCCAAAAATGGAATCAACCGGATCAACTGGGACCTGAGGTACCACTATCCGGCACCGGTAACGGTCGATGATGGAAAATTCAGCTCCTCTTCAATGGGTAGATCAGGCGTGTTGGCCATGCCCGGAGAGTACGCGGTTGCGATGGATCTGGTTGCACGTGGTGAGGTATCACGCCTTGCCGGTCCCGAAACTTTTAAAGCAGAGCCACTGGACCTGGCAACCATATCGGACAGGGATCCGGAACAGATGGCTGATTACAGCAAGCAGATCACCGAACTGTCACGCCTCTTTCTGGGAATGGATCAGAAGGTGATTGAAGAGCTGAACCGCGTCGTGAGCCTGAAGCAGGCGGCACTCCGCACACCGGCTGCTGACCTGGCACTGCAGGCACGGATCACGAAGGTGGAGGATGCGTTGAAGGAGCTGCAGTTCATCATGCATGGTCCGCCCGCTGTGGCAAGCTGGGAGGAGCTGCCGCCAATGGATATGCCGCTCCGCAGGAGACTGAATGTCGCGGTGAGCACGCATTGGAGCAACACTGCAGCGTTGAATAAAACTGTGACGGATCAGTATGAGATACTGAAGGAGGAGTTCCCTCCGCTGGTAGACAGGCTGAATGCGCTTGATGCAGAGATCAGGGCAATTGAAACGGTACTGGAGAATGCCGGTGCCGGCTGGACCCCCGGAAGAAAAATAGAGCTATAGGAACAAAAGCATGAGCTTGCTTGCCGGGAAATAATTGCCGGGCAGATGGAAGATTCAAGGAACCTTCTCTTCTGCCCGGTTTTTTTAACCTTATTGCAATGTTCTTTTACAGAAATGTTCCGGGGATTGCTGTTTATGTACGGTTTTTTTATCGCCTTTTAAAGAGGAGTTACAATGAGCGTTATTTTCGACAGCCTCCGGGATAATGTGTAGAAAAACAGAATTATTTACACCTCCATTTCAAAACCTACACCCAGGAAATCTGCGATCTCCTTCATATCCTTCTGAATCGGCTCGATCACCTTGATTCCCTCCCTGCCGATCCGCTCGCGGTTCTCCCTTTCAGGATCGCCCGGTATCAGTACCCGGTCGTATCCTTTCGCCGGCTTCGCGCTCCTGAAGGTCTCGATCCATTTATCCATCTGCGACAGGAACACATCCTTCGCCTGGAACGCATCCACCCGCATCGCACCGAAGAAGTGTCCGGTTCCCTCGCCGACCTTCTCCTCCAGCACCGGCAGGTATGCTACCGACGGCGGACAGAACGGTCCGAAGTTAGCGCCCGACAGGACACAGGAGAAGATATCGACAATGGCACTCATGCAGTAGCCCTTATGACTCCCATGTTCATAGCTTCCGCCCAGCGTCACCATCGATCCGCCCTCCATCAGGATATCGGGATTATCGGACGGAACACCCTCTTTGTCCTGCACATACCCGAACGGCACCTTCTCGCCCTTTTTTCCGGCTACCGCCAGCTTGCCGCGAGCAATAGGTGTTGTGGCAAAATCGGCCACTACGGGAGGGTATGATTTGGAGGGTATGGCAACCGCAACCGGATTGGTGCCCAGCATTTTGGATACCGACCAGGTGGGGGCCACCACCGGGTTGGCGATGGTCATACTGATCCCGATCATATCATGCTCCAGCGCCATCATGGAGTAGTACCCGGCGATCCCGAAATGGTTCGAGCCCCGTGTGGAGACCCAGCCCGTCCCGGCATTTTTCGCTTTCTCAATGGCAATCTCCATCGACCGGGTGGCAGCGATCATCCCAATGGCGCCGTCGCCATCCACCACTGCAGTGCTGGGCGATTCGTGCACGATCCGCACATCCGGTTTCACATTGATGCGTCCGGCCCGCCACAGCTCGAAGTAGTCCTTGATCCGCAGCATCCCGTGCGATGGAAGTCCGTTTAGCTCGGCAGCGATAAAAACCCTGGCTGCGGCCGCGGCGTCCTCCGTGCTGCACCCCATCTTCTCAAAAACCTTGCGTGTAAACTGTTCCAGGTATTCCGGTGTGTACATATTCATTTAGATTGATGATTGCCCGACAAATGTAGAAAAAATCGAGCAAAGCCGGTATCGGGGGATCGCTTATCTGCCTGCGGGGTCCGATAGTCAGGGGGGTAACGGTCGGCAGGTTCAACCAGTTATCGGGGGATCGCTTATCTGCCGGCGATGGTGGTGGCGTTCCTGTAGAATATATTATCCAGCTTCTCCTTTTCAACGCCGAGTTCGTTCAGGAACTCCTGCAACCCATGTCCCGTGTTATCGGTACCGAACAACAATTTTTCATGCAGGGAATCCAGGAACGCCCGGGTGAATGTGCGATCCCTCGTTAAGGCATTAAAACCGCTAAACCCCGACAGGTCGCACGAGAGATTGCCGTACTGCTCCAAAAGCTTCCAGGTTGTGCCTTTACCGTTGACTTTTCCTCCCTGGTGGAACAGGTGCTCCTTTTTTGGGACAGAGAAATGATTCCAGATGTGCGGGCCGTGGGCGATGAAACGGATGGAGCCGTATCGCTGCAAGTTTTTTTCAAGCGAATCGAAACCGGTAAGATATCCGGGAAAGTGGACCATCCTGCGGTTGAGGTAACCATTCAGAAAACCTGTTTTTTTTCTGAGCCTTTCGATAAATCGCGCCGACCTGCCATTGAACCGTTCATTCACCAACCGCTTAAAGAGCCAGTCTGCCCCGCGGTCTTTTTGGGGAATAAAGATATTTCGCGCCCGCTCCATGTGAAAGATCAGCGGAAGTTTTTGCTGGTCGAGGAATTCAAGCAGGGGGGTGAGCCTCGTGTCGTTCCAGTTGTAGGGCACCTTCAGCTCCCCGCAACCGGCGAATCCCTCGTTGAGACATTCAGACAACCGCTCTTTCCAGTCGGGTCGTGACGGATCGGGTGCATAGAACGGAACAATCCTGTCGGGATGTTTCCTGAAGGTCCTTCGAACCATTTCAATGTCGAGCGACTGGTAATAAATGGGCACAGCGGGCGGGTACTCATCCCACGTCAGGATCCACGCCTTATCGATCCCGTTCCGGTCGAGGTAGCTGAGCAGGGACGATTCCGTCCAGTTGTTCAGCCCGATATGGAGGTGTGCGTCTATAACCAACGGTGGAACTTTTTTATCCGGTTTAATGTGCCGGTCTTTTCACTGTTTTCGAGGTGTTTGCCTGCGCCGTTGGCATGATTACCAGGTCGTTGATGTTGACATGTGGTGGCCTTGTAACGGCGAACAGGACCGCTTCGGCGATATCGTTTTCATAGAGTGGGATAAAGCCTTCGTACACCTTATCGGCCCGCTCTTTATCGCCGTGAAACCTGACGATGGAAAACTCCGTCTCTGCCGCACCGGGATGGATGGCTGTAACCCTGATATGATGCGCTACCAGGTCGATCCGCATTCCCATGTTGAGGGCATCGACCGCGTGCTTGGTGGCACAGTAAACGTTCCCGTTCTCATACGCCTCTTTTGCTGCGATCGAACCAATGTTGATGATATGCCCCGACTTTCGCTCAACCATTTTCGGGGAGATCGCACGGGTGACATAAAGCAATCCTTTAATATTGGTATCGATCATCTTTTCCCAGTCGTCAGGATCCCCTTCATGAATGGGACTGAGCCCCGATGCCAGTCCGGCATTGTTCACCAGCACGTCGATCTTCTCCCATTTACTTTTTAGTGCGGAGACATGCTGAATGACCTCCCCGTTGTTTCTTACATCGAAACAGAGCGGTAATACATCTGCATCCGTATTGTTCCGGATCTCCTTTTCAGTAGCTCTCAACAGCGTTTCACGCCGGCCGGTGATGACCACATCATACCCGTTGGCAGCCAGTATTTTTGCCGTTGCCTTGCCGATCCCCGCCGTTGCCCCTGTAATAAATGCAATCATATGCAAAGGTTTTGGTGTTGCATGACAAATGTAAAACAAAATTTTTAGTGGCTGTTCCATCGGGAAAATTTTTGGCCGGGTCGGGGGTGTGACAAATATCCAGGCGTCGATGAGGGGCAATATTATTCAGGCAGGTGACAAGGATGAGGTTCTTTTTCAGGCTTTTTTCTGCTGATGGATGATCAATTCCTCTTTTTTCAATATCTTCATCAAAAAAAAAGAACAGTGAAAGCAACGAAAGAGACCCGCAAAGAGCAGGTAAGGAGTTTTCTTACGGCCGATGAACGCTATTCGATCGAGAAGCTGCTTGGCAGAGAACCCAATGAATTTGAACTCAATATGTTCGCGGCAATGTGGTCGGAACATATCTCTTATAAAAGCTCAACGAGGTGGCTGGATGAGTTTTCCGCTAAAGGTGATGCTATTATTGTTCCCGCCAGGGCAGAAAATGCCGGGATCATCGATCTGGATAGTGACCTGGCCTGTGTAATTAAAATGGAGTCGCACAACCATCCTACAGCTGTTAATCCGGGTGAGGCAGCAGTTGGCGTGGGAAACGTCTTTCGCGACCTGATCTGTATGGGGGCACAGCCGGTGGCCCAGTTGAATATTCTCCGATTTGGTAACCTGAGAGAGAAAAAAATTCGTGATTTGGTTAAGAAGGTAATCAGTGCCATGGGCAGCTATTCCAATAATTTTGGAACGCCTGTTGTCGGGGGGGAGATATTGTTTGACGACAGCTACTCATCCAATCCGCTGCTCAACCTGATGGCTGTTGGATTGGTAAAAAAGGACCGGATTATTACAGCATCTTTTAAAAAGGCAGGAAATGTCCTCCTGCTGATAGGCCGGAAAACATCAGGCAGTGGAGTGCATGGTGCAGGATTTGCTTCAACACCTTTCTCCGGAGAGACCAGGCACCTGATTCCGGAAACAGAACTTGCCGATCCACATTCAGGAAAGATGCTGTGCGACTGTATTTTGGAGATGAATGAATACGGACTGATCAGTGGCATGCAGGATATCGGAGCCGGAGGGGTGATCTGTGCAGCTTCAGAGATGGCATTCAGGGGGTTGATGGGGGTTGATATTCATGTTGGTCGTATACCTGTTGTCAGTGACGACCTGGATCCAATAGAAATTCTGCTCTCACAATCGCAGGAACAGATGCTTGTCTCTGTGGCCCGAAGCAATCTCGACCAGGTAAAAGAGATAACTGGCAAATGGGATATAAACCATGCAGAGATAGGTAAAGTAACAGACAATGAACGGATGATGGTAACACATCAAGGCGACCTCTTGTGCGACCTGCCGGTATCTGTGCTGGTGCGCGGTGGGGGTGCACCTGTGTACATCAGGAACATAAAAGACCCGGAAAGAAAAGTGGTAAAGATCAGTGCCGAAGAGGTGCCATACCCGGGCGACCTTAAGGAGGTTGCCCGGATGATGATCGCGCATCCGAACATTGCTTCCAGGAGGTATATTTATGAGCAGTTTGACACCATGGCCGGACTTTCAAATATGGGATCATTTTTTCCCTCTGACGCCGGAGTATTGAATGTCCCAAATAGTAAAAAATTGATCGCACTTAGTGTGGACGGCAACTCCCGGTATGTGCGCAGAGAGCCCCGCAAGGGTACCATGATCGCTGTGGCCGGGGCGGCGCGGAACATCATCTGTTCCGGGGGTGAGCCTGTAGCGCTGGCGAACGGACTCAATTTCGGGGATCCCTCTAATCTGCATGTATACCATGATTTCACGGAATGTGTAAAGGGTATCAGGAAGATCTCCGAAAAAATGGAGATACCTGTGATCGCGGGCAACGTGAGTTTCAATAATGTTACCGAGGAGGAAGGGACAGCCAAATCGGTTCATCCAACACCTGTGATCGGGATGGTGGGGATCATTGATAGTCATGTCGACATGACCCCTGTCGGTTTTCGGAGAAAAGGCGACATGATTTATCTGATCGGCAGGTCCGACAATGATATCTCGGGATCGGAATACCTGTCGGCAATGCACCTGATCGATGAGACTGCTGCACCCGAGTTTGATCCTGACTTTGAGATAAAATTGCAACAGATCGTCCGTGAACTGATCAAAAACGGCCTTGTCGCATCTGCCCACGGTGTGTCACTTGGCGGACTTTTTGTGGCATTGGTGGAATGCTGCCTTCCCAGCAACCTTGGCTTCGATATTACCTCGCCTGCCGAGGTGCGGACCGATGCTTTCTTGTTTGGTGAATCACAGAGCAGGATAGTAGTGAGTGTATCACCGGAAAGTGAGACTGCCTTTCTCGATTTCATGATGGAGCAGGATTTCCCGTTTTCGGCACTGGGTCACATCACCAAGCAGGAGCTGAGAATCGATGACGGCTCTTATGGTTTCATCACAGATTATGCAAGGGAATTTGAGCATGCGCTGGGCAATCTCCTGGAGGATGAAGAGTGACTTTCTTCACGCATCCACGAAAATTTTTCTGCCGGCACATCGGGATATCTCCCTTTTTCTTTGATATCCTGAATTATCTAAACCCTTTGATCATGGGTTTATACTATTTATTATCTTTGGGCGTTAATTGAATATGCAAAGAGTTACCGCTATACTGTTGATCCTGTTGTTGTCCGGTTCTGTGCTTCATGCACAGGAGAAGCGACCGCGCAACCTTCCTGCATTTGATTATAAGAAGCTCCATTGGGGATTTACGGTCGGTTTGAACTCGATGGACTATTCCATCAGGCGCAATACTGCCGCACCGGGTTACCTGCATGCCGATGTGGTTGGCTTTCAACCAGCCGGCTTCCAGGTGAATATTGTTTCGGACCTGCGGCTCTCCGATTACTGGAACCTGCGGTTTCTTCCGGGCATCAATCTTGGATCGAGACAGTTTGTTTACTATGATCCTGACACGTGGAAGGAGCAACGGAAAATGACTCTCGGTTCCAGCTTTTTGGATTTTCCGCTGCTTTTGAAATACCGATCAGAAAGGGTTAATAACTACCGGCCCTATGTGGTGGGAGGAATGAGCTACAGGATCGATATGTCGGCAAGGGGCGATTACCAGGCAGAGGAGAATGACAGAATACTGATCAAAAGAAGCGATGTTTATCTCGAGGTGGGCTTCGGGATCGATCATTACCTGCAGTATTTTAAATATTCTACCGAACTCAAGCTTGCCATGGGACTGAGAAATATGATGGTCACCGATAAACCCTTTCCGGGGCAGGAATACTATGCGAATTCGATACTCGGCCTCAGATCATTCCTGGTGATGCTCAACTTTCACTTCGAATAGTGAACTGGCAGTTTTTTTGTCTCTTTTCAACCCATCGGGAGTACAATTACCGTTCCCTTCGTCGCAGCTCCGAACATAAAACAGCAACCGAGGAGGCGATATTCAGCGACTCAGCAACGGAACTGTCTGCTGGAAAATCCGGTATGCGTAATTTTGTTTTAAAAAAAGGTTCATATATCGGATCAATTCCAGCCGACTCATTGCCAAAAACGATGATACCGGGATTTTTAACAGGTGTATCGTAAAGATCATCTCCCTCTGTCGCGGTGCCATATACCGGGACCTTCAGGCGGACAGCGTGACCAAACAGCTCCTGCAGTCCCGTATAATGTACCTGCACACGCATTACACTGCCCATTGATGCCTGTACAGCCTTGTTGTTGTACTGGTCAACACTGCCGTGGCTGCTGAAAATGTTCCTGATTCCGAACCAGTCGGCCGTTCTGATGATCGTACCCATGTTCCCGGGATCCCTCACCTGGTCAAAGGCCAATGAAATGTCGCTTTTAAGGGATGCCTGGTCGAAAGTGAATTCCGGAATCTTCACAATGGCGATCACCTCGGGAGGTGTTTGCAGGGTTGAAAGTTTTTTTAGCTGCTCACGGCTGGTACCTGTAACACTTTTCACAAGAGATGAACCAGTGGATCCCAGTTTTTCGGACCATTCCTCGGTAGAACAGATAAAAACTGTATTGCTTTCGTTCAGTTCACCTGAAAGAAGCAGGTCGGAAATGATCTTGCCCCCCTCGATGACGAACATCGCCTGTTTTTCCCGCTGCTTTTTCTGTTGCAGCGACCTGATCAGTTTTTGCCGGTTGATTGAAATCATGGTTTAAACATACATAAAACTATTGGTAGATCAAGATGATCAACCGGAAAATAATCTACAACTATTTCTGTTGATTAGTAGTGAAAATGCGGCTGTGGAGGTACACTTAAAATTACTACTTTTACACAGGCTTCAACGTACATACGGATTGATTAATTGTTGTTAACGGTAATAATAGGAAATTGACCATACAGAGGATCTTCATACCATTTATTTTTTTGCTCACTGTTATCCTGGCCATACAATCGTGTGCCCCGGCGAAGTACCTTGAGGAGGACCAGTACTTGCTTCATAATTACAGGATTGAAGACAGTAAAAGTACAATACCGAAGGATGAATACAGGAATTATGTGAAGCAGAGACCGAACAAAAGAGTACTTGGATGGAAGTTCTGGCTGAGCCTGTATAACCTTTCAGATCGGGATAAGGACAGCGGCTTGAGCCCTTGGTTGCGGAATATCGGGGAACCGCCTGTGGTTTACAGTGAAGATCTCAAAGCAAATACTGTACAGCAGTTGGAAATGTTCTTATTCAACAAGGGCTATTTCGATGCCAGCGTAACAGATACTACACTGATCAACAACAAAAAGGCCACTGTCATCTACAGGATCGAACCCGGAAAGCCATATTTTATAAGAAACCTCAATTATTTCTTCGAGGATGCGATGCTTTCGAAATTCGTCCGGAATGATTCCGTTCCATTTGTTCTCAAAGAGGGAGAGCGGTATGATGTTGAGAAGTTTCGGGCAGAGAATGTACGTATTGAAGAGATCCTGCGGAACAGGGGATATTATAATTTCTCCAGGGATTTTATCTATTACCAGGTCGACAGTACATTGGGAAACCGCGAGGTAGACGTAACAATGGGTATCAGGAATTATCCGGACAGGGACAGGATGGGTAATATGATCACCACCAGGCATCCCACCTACAGGATCGGCAGTGTATATATGAAAACCGACTCAGACATTAACAGGCTGTCTGGCAAAGATAACGGGAGGCTGGACACAGCAAGATATGATGATGTATATGTAATAAGTGACCCTGGTGTCAGCATAAAGCATGAACTGGTAACACAAAAAAACTACATCATCCCCGGAGAGCTGTATAACCAGCGCCGGGTGCAACAAACATACCGGAACCTTACTGCGCTGAGCGTGTTCCGGTTGGTGGATATCAGTTTTAATCCGGTTGACGGACCGGAAAACCTGCTGAATTGTGAAATTCAAATGCTCCCTGCTGTAAAACAAGCCTTTACAGGCGGTATTGAAGGAACCACCTCGGGGGGTAATATCGGTGCTGCCGGGAATTTGAACTATCAGCACAGAAACCTGTTTGGCGGATCGGAGCGGTTTGACCTTACTTTTTTGGGAGCGGTTGAAACCCTGCCTGAGAACCCTGATAAACCTTCAGAGCAGTTTGGTACGATGCAGGAGTTGGGGGTAGAGGCGAGGCTTAACCTTCCACAATTCCTCCTGCCATTCAAAACCGACCAGTTTATCAGAAAATTTAATCCGGAGACCAATTTTAACCTTTCATACAATTACCAGAAGCGGCCAGATTATACCAGGACAACATTCAGAGGAAGTTTTGGATATCAGTGGAGAGGTAACAGGTTCGTGACACACTCTGTCTACCCCGTTGAGATCAGCCTGATCAATACTCCGGCGCTGGATGATGAATTCAGGAATTGGCTGGAGGGAACCTACCTGTACTACAGCTATTTGCCGCATTTTATCACCGATCAACGCTACAGGCTCGTTTACAGCAACCAGAGAATTAGTAAATCTACTGATTTTCAATATGTTCGCTTCGGTGTTGAGACTGCCGGAAACCTGATGTATGGTATCTACCGCCTGGTTGGAAAACCTGTGAGCGATGCGGTTTTTAAGCTATTTGGTGTTGATTATGCCCAGTATTTCAGAACAGATGTGGATTTCCGTCATTACGATTACAGGGGGGAGGGTACGAACCTGGTCTACCGTGGTTTTTTGGGAATGGCTGTACCTTACCTCAATTCTGCGGCGATTCCGTTTGAAAAGCAGTTTTTCGGAGGAGGCGCCAACAGCATCAGGGCATGGCGGGTAAAGAATCTTGGACCGGGGTCATTTGAAGGTGATACGATCTCGAGGTATCCCAACCAGACAGCAGATCTGAAGATTGAACTGAATATAGAATACCGGTTTGATCTTTTCTGGAAGCTTGAGGGAGCCCTGTTTCTGGATGCCGGAAACATTTGGTCCCTCTCGGCTGAGGACGACAGACAGGGCGCATTGTTTGACCCGAAACGTTTTTATAAAGAGTTTGCCATAGGAACGGGATTCGGTTTCCGTTTTGATTTCAATTTTTTCATTTTCAGGTTCGACCTTGGTATCCCGCTGGTTGATCCGTCCTACCCTGAAGGCAGTCGTTGGGTTCCGGCGCAGACAGATCTGCGGTGGAGCGATCTTGGCTACAACTTTGCCATTGGATATCCGTTCTGACCCTTCACGATCTGACGGTCTTTTTATACCCTTGAAATTTTTATGCTTCATGATGAAGCGTTATTAAGGAATTCCTGTTGCATAAGAAATGACCCGACTCTTTTCTCTGATCATTCAGTTTTTTTAGTTAATTTTGTGGCTCAGAATTGCAAACCTCATATTTATATCAAATCATGGCAGAAAAAATTTTAGATGTTATTCAACCAGGTGTTGTAACAGGTGATGATTACCAGAAACTTTTGGCGATCGCAAAGAAGAACCAGTATGCACTTCCCGCAGTGAATGTTGTGGGAACAAACAGTATTAATGCAGTAATAGAAGCTGCGAAGGTCGTAAACTCCCCGGTAATGATTCAGTTCTCAAACGGTGGAGGTGTTTTTTATGCCGGTAAGGGGCTTTCAAACGAGAATGAGCGGGCAGCTATTGCTGGCGCAGTATCTGGTGCGAAGCATGTGCATTACATGGCAGAGATGTATGGTGTTCCGGTAATTCTCCATACCGATCATGCGGCAAAAAAGTTACTCCCCTGGATCGATGGTTTAATTGAGGCGGGTGAAAAACACTTTAAGCGTTATGGGAAGCCGCTATACAGTTCGCATATGCTTGACCTTTCAGAAGAGCCGTTGGAGGAGAATATCGCGATCTGCAAGGAATATCTTGCGAGGATGGATAAAATTGGTATGACCCTTGAGATTGAGCTGGGAGTGACCGGCGGTGAAGAGGATGGAGTGGACAATACAGGAATAGATACTTCCATGCTGTATACGCAGCCCGAAGAGGTTGCATATGCATATGAGGAGTTAAGCAAGGTGAGTAAGCGGTTTACCATTGCAGCCTCATTTGGAAATGTGCATGGTGTCTACAAACCGGGAAATGTAAAGCTCACTCCGAAGATCCTTGATAATTCGCAAAAATTTATCCAGGAGAAACTCGGAACTGAAGAGAAGCCTGTTGATTTTGTGTTTCACGGAGGTTCAGGTTCCACCAGTGAAGAGATCCGTGAGGCCATCAGCTATGGTGTGATCAAGATGAACATTGATACCGACACGCAATGGGCATTCTGGGATGGGGTACGTGCCTATGAAGCAGCTAACCATGATTATCTGCAGGCACAGATTGGTAATCCTGAGGGCGAAGACAAACCGAACAAAAAGAAATATGATCCGCGCGTTTGGTTGAGAGAAGGAGAGAAGGCTACTATCGAAAGACTGAAGGGCGCTTTTGAGGATTTGAACTGTATTGACAGGTTGTAGCCCTTCTGTGAAAAAGAAACGGATTTATGGGTCAGGGAAGTTCTTCACCCCGCGATAGTTTTACCTCAAAGTTTGGCGTGATCGCCGCTTCAGCCGGTTCGGCGATCGGACTTGGCAATATTTGGCGTTTTCCATATGAAACAGGGGTGAATGGGGGAGGAGCTTTCCTGGTTGTCTACCTTGTATGTATACTGATCATCGGTTTGCCTGTGATGATTTCCGAATTCCTTATCGGCAGGTCGGCACAGCGAAATCCGGTAGGAGCCTTCAGGTTGATGGCGCCGGGAAAACCATGGTTTTTGGTTGGACTGATGGGTGTTCTCGCTGCATTTATGATTCTCGCCTTCTATACGGTTGTGGCAGGCTGGACGCTGGAATATATCTACCAGTCGCTGCTGGGTCATCTTAACCACAAGGACCCGGTTCAGTTGAAAGGCATGTTTGATAGCTTCAGATACGATTCCTTTCGTCCGTTGCTCTGGTTTGTCATATTTATGGCACTTACAGGCTGGGTAGTGATTGCCGGCATCAGTAACGGGATCGAAAAGTACACCAAGATTCTGATGCCACTGTTGCTGTTAATGCTTATTGTAATGGCAGTTTATGTGCTGACATTGCCAAACGCCTTCAGGGGAGTGAAATTCCTCTTTAAGCCCGAGTTTAGTAAGATTACTCCCGAAGTGATTCTGAAAGCGCTCGGGCAGGCTTTTTTCTCACTCAGTATCGGGATGGGAACGCTGATTACTTACGGATCATATATAAAAAAGAAGGAACGGCTTGGATCGACTGCCCTCTCTGTGGTTGGTGCGGATACCTTTATTGCGGTGATGGCCGGGATTGCCATTTTTCCTGCGATCTTTGCTCTCTCAAATGTAAGCGAACTTAATGTGACGCAGCTGGCTGATGAAGGCCTTGTATTCATCACACTGCCGAGCATTTTATACAGCGTGCCCGGCGGACAGATTCTTTCGACCATGTTTTTCGTGCTGTTGGCAGTGGCGGCACTCACATCAACGATTTCAGTTCTCGAAGTGATTGTCACCTATTTTTCTGAAGAGCTCAAACTTACACGTCGCAAGGCAACAATTAGTGCTGTGGCTTCCGTTTCTGTTCTCGGCGTTCTGAGTGTGTTCTTTACCGGTGTTTTCGGATACCTCAATTTTACTACTGCGAATGTCCTGCTGCCCCTGGGAGGACTTTTTATCGTTTTGTTTGTCGGCTGGTTCCTGTCACGAAAAGTGACCAGGGATGAGCTTAGCAACAGTGGTACGCTCAAAGCCAGATTTATTCCTGTCTATCTTTTTCTTGTAAAATTTATTGCCCCGGTAGCCATTGCTATTGTATTTATATATGGTATACTGAATGCTTTGAATTAGGCAGCTGAATCTGTTTTACCTTTTGTACGGGGTTAAATTATCGGACAGTCTGCGAGATACCATTGATTCATCACATTAACCCTTAACGAAGCTTTGCAGGGACAGGGCAAATTTTAGCCGGTCTGCCTGCCTCCTTGCAGAATGATTTTATCAAAGAGTTGATGTGAAAGAGCTGATCCGCGAGTTTTTCTTTCTCAGAAGAGGTGAGCGACGCGCCCTGTTATTTGTTATGTTGTTGCTTGCCTGTATCATTGTGGTAAGATATTGGCTTGCCTGGCGTCCGATCCCGGGGGATCCGGACCCTGCGTTTTATGAGCGAATGGATGAGCTTAAGACGGAACTGCTGTTAGCTGCCGAACTGGAGCAGCGGAGGAGAAACGAGGAGCGGGAACGTTTTATGGAAAAGCGAAAAATTGCGGAGCAGCCGGTGATGGGTGAACGTAAGGAGTTGAGACTTTTCTCTTTTGATCCCAATACCATTCCGGCAGATTCCCTGCGGCTGATGAACCTTCCCGGTTTTGTTACAGAGAATATGATGCGTTACAGGAGTGCGGGGGGGATCTTCAGGAAGCCCGATGATATTGGAAAAATCTATGGCATGGATACTTCGCTTTATAAGGAGTTGCTGCCGTTTGTGTTTATTGAACAACAGGGTTCAGACAAAAGTTCGAGGCAGGCTAATCCGCTTTCTGAGTTCACAACCGGTGATACTTCTTTTCGTATCAGTTTAAATGAAGCTGATTCTGCATTGCTAACAATGATTCCGGGAGTTGGTCAGGCCTATTCAACGAGAATTATTAAATACCGGGAGTTACTTGGCGGATTTTACAATCCGGAGCAGTTGATGGAGGTCTATGGGATGGACTCATCAAGGTATAGCAAGTTATTAAAGTTTTGTGTGGTTGATAGCTCAATGATCCGCTGGATCGATCTGAATAGCGCTTCGTTCAAAGAACTGATTGCACATCCCTATATCGATCGCTCAGAAACATATGCCATCCTTCATTACAGGAAATATGCAAATAAAATATCAGATCCCGAAGAGTTGTTGACCAATCAAATAATTGATAAAGAGCGTTTTAAAAAGATTGCTCCATATCTGACCACAAAAAGAATCAACGAATAGTTGCCGGTTTATTGATTTACAGATCAAAATATCTTATATTTATAGGTGAATTGTCAGAATAAGTCTGAATTCAGCATGACAACCAAAAATGAACACCTGGCGCATATTTTTTCTAAAAATTTCCTTAAACAGTTGAAAATAAGAATTTGAATTTCTACATTTGCGGCTCATTTATAAAAAGGAGAAATTTATGATTATTATTCCTGTTAAAGAAGGAGAAAACATCGAAAGGTCGCTGAAGAAATTCAAGAGGAAGTTTGAAAAAACAGGTGTTGTAAAGGAATTGCGTAACAGACAGGCCTTTACAAAGCCGTCTATAGAGAAAAGACAGCAGAAGCTGAAGGCAATTTATGTTCAGAAGCTTCAGAGAGAAGAGGATTAGTTGGGCTGAGTTCGGGCAGAAGTATTGGATGTAACTGCCTATGACCGGAGTAAATGATTTTTTGGTGTACCTGCAGACTGAAAAGCGGTTTGCAGAAAATACGCTGATTTCCTATAAGAGTGATTTGGAGCAATACCATGCTTTCTGCCTGAAAAACGGCAAAGAAGGCATGGATTTGTTTTTTAGAACCATCAGAAACTGGGTTGTTGAACTCATGGAGCAGGGCTATGCGCCCAAGACCATTCATAGGAAACTCTCCTCATTGCGCTCTTATTGCAAGTACCTTATCAGGCGGGGTGAACTTGATTCAGATCCGGTGGCGAAGGTATTGAAGCCCAAGATGAACAAGCGGATTCCGCAGTTTGTTGATGAAAAGGGGATGAACAGGTTGCTGGACGATTATGAGTTTGGAGATGATTTTTCCGGAACCAGGGACAGGCTGATCATTAACCTGCTTTACCAGACGGGTATGAGAAGAATTGAGTTAACCGAACTAAGGGTTTCATCATTTGATCCGGCCCAACTTACTTTAAAAGTATTGGGTAAAAGGAGTAAGGAGCGGATCATACCGGTTGGAAGGGAGATTGCAGATGAGATTTCTACCTACTTGCAAAAGAGAAGGGAAGTTGATGGGGTGGGATCGGAAATGTTTTTCCTGACAGAAAAAGGGAATCCTGTCTATCCCAAACTGGTTTACCGCATCGTAACACGGTACATCAGTATGATTACAACCCTTGAAAAAACCAGTCCGCATATATTGCGACATACTTTCGCAACCCATATGCTAAACAGCGGTGCTGATCTGAATGCGATCAAGGAGATACTTGGTCATGCCAACCTTTCAGCAACCCAGGTGTATACGCACAACACGTTTGAAAAATTGAAATCTATTTATAACCAGGCTCACCCCAGAGCATAAAAAAAAGGAGGTGATTATGAACGTAAAGATTCATTCTGTTAAGTTCGATGCAGACGTCAAACTTTTACATTTTATTGAAGAAAAAGTGAATAAACTGGAAGTTTTCTATGACGACATTTTAGGTGCAGAGGTCTTTTTAAAACTGGAGAAGGATACCCAGGATCGGGAGAATAAGATCGTTGAAATCAAGATTGATGTTGCCAAGAACCCCCTTTTTTCGAAAAAGCAGTGCAAAACATTTGAGGAGGCCACCGACCAATCAGTAGACGCGTTGCGTAAACAACTGATGAAATATAAAAATAAATTGAAGAAAAAATAGATTGAGCCATATCTTTAATGATGAAGGCTGCCCGGGCAGCCTTTTTTCGCAATGAAGATTTGGATAAATTATTTGACAAGTTTCAGAAAAACAAAGACATACGATTAATATTCTTTCATCGTGTGAACATCCGGAATATCAAATCAGCAAAGTGGTAAAAAAATAAAAAGAATATTTTGTCTTATAGTTTTTTATTTCATACATTTGCAGACCGATTTTGGAGGGTAGTTTTTTGATTTATTCGACGCCGATGTAGCTCAGTTGGTCAGAGCAGCTGATTTGTAATCAGCAGGTCGGGGGTTCGAATCCCTCCATCGGCTCATTATTTATCGGGGAGATACCAAAGTGGCCAACTGGGGCAGACTGTAAATCTGCTGTCGCACGACTTCGGAGGTTCGAATCCTTCTCTCCCCACCAAAGTTCTTTAGGTACGAGAGAGAAGATTTTATGGGATTGAGCAGGAGGTTCGAACCGAGGCCCGACGATAGGAGGCGCGAGTAATCCTTCTCTCCCCACTCCGTCCGCAGTAGCTCCAGCGAAGGCGGACAACGTTCTATGAAAGTGATAGCTGTGGTGGATGAGCCCCACCTTCGCTAATGCTACAGTGGGCAACGCGGGAATAGCTCAGTTGGTAGAGCACAACCCTTCCAAGGTTGGGGTCGCGAGTTCGAGCCTCGTTTCCCGCTCAAAAGTTCTTTATCGGGTTTGGTTCGTGATGTTCCCCCCTGTATCCGGAATGATCCGGCGACCCGGTATGATCATGCCGATGTAGCTCAGGGGTAGAGCGCTTCCTTGGTAAGGAAGAGGTCATGGGTTCAATTCCCATCATTGGCTCT